>JBGSWT010000826.1:0-2980 GCA_041751815.1 Pseudonocardiaceae bacterium | reverse complement strand
CGTCGAGCACGGACGCAGCGATAGTGGCCCGGTAAGCAGGCTTAAGTCGAGAGGGTGGACTGTCGGCTAGCATCGTGCGGTTGCCTTTCGTTGATACGGAAGAGACTTGATGCCAGACGCTGAGTGCACAGCCGGGTTTCTGCTCTCGACCGCACCCAAGCGCCTGGTTGGTGAGTCGGGGAACGCACCGTGTCGGGGCCAGGACGCGTTCCCTCCGGTCGGGAAGTCCCCAGCGCCGCGACGGTCAGCCGTCCGACGGCAGGTGCATGCCGACCGGTCCCGGCTGCAGGAGGGAGGTCCGCGACGACCAGGTGCTGGTGGACGGTGGTCCACACCGTGCAGGGGAACCGTCGGCGTCGGTGATCAGCATGTCCAGGTAGTCCAAGCGGCCGATGACCGCAGCATGCTGTGTGGGGGCCGAGACCTCATCCATCGGGGACTCCTTGTCAAACTACGTATCCGAGTGCCGGGCGGGCTGTCGGGTTGCTGGGGTTGGGTCGATCTTGGGGACCAGAGGCGGTTGTGCAGGTCCAGCGGCAGTAGTTCGCCGAGCCGCAACCCGGTCGCCTGCTCGCGGTGATCGGCGTCGTCGAATAGGATTGCGGTGGAGCGCGTAGGACCCGTTCGGCTAAGCTTGCCGCCCCGTCTCTTGATCGACTAGGCCACCCGCTACCCGTGTTGTTGGTCACCGGCGGGACAGCTGGACATATGCTGGACACGTGGAACCCAACCCTTCGCTCTCTGTCGATGAGGTCAAGGACGGCCTGAAGCGCCTTCGTCAAGGTCATGGTCTGGCCCGTCCGACGGCGTTGCTCACGACCCTGCCCGACTCGATGCGGGCCCAACTCGCAAACGGAACCGTCGGCGAACCGGGCTCGGTCGAGGAAGTCACGCTGCTCGTGGCGGTGCTCCGCAGGGCGATCGAGGGGCTTGCCGACGACGAGCGCTTGTACGTCGAGGTCGACTTCAACCTCGTCGCCGGGCACATGTATCCCACGCTCACCGAGCGCCAGGAGTCGCTTGCGCGCCTGCAGAAGTGCGCGACAAAAACCGTGCGTCGGCACGCCGACCGGGCGCTGGACACGCTTGCCTACCTGCTCCTGAGTAATGGGAAACCTGCAGTCGCGCCGAGGAGTTCGAGTACCAGCACTGCCGTGTCTACGGATCGAGCTCAATCAGAGGTCGGTCAGATCGCACCGTCGTGGGAGGATCTCCGTACTTTCTGGCGGCTGTCGAACGGGTCACGCGTCGACATCGTGTGCTCGGAGATCCCGGAGAACGAACTCCCCGAGTACGCCTTGCCCGGCGATCGCAACTACATCCGCTACGCTAAGTTCGCTGACCTCGACACGCTGATCTATCTGCGGACCCGATTCGCGCAACTGGCTCCGACCGTGGCCATCCGCGATTTCGCACCCTCGGAGGACTACGACACGCAGGTCGACGTCCTCGTTGTGGCCGGTGGCCCACCCTGGAATGCGAAGTACCGCAAGTTTCTCCCGCAGTTGCCATTCTATTTCGAACCCCATCCGCTTGGCGAGGACGACCCCCTTGTCGTACCCGACCTGAACGGACTAACCCTCGGTCCACGATGGACCGACAGCCAGGAACTCCTCGAGGATCTCGCCGTGTTCACCCGCCTCACCCTCGCCCAAGGCACAACCGTGTTTTTGCTTGGTGGCTGCCTGACCCTCGGCGTGCTCGGCGCGGCCCGTTGCCTACTTGAACCTGAAAGCGGGGCTCGCAACGTCCGCTACGTCACCGAGCAGGTCGGCGGCGACGACTTCGTCCTGATTACCGAAGCCCGGCGTATCGGCGGCATCATTGACGTGGCCGACCTGACGGTGGTCAACCCCCTATTGCTGCTCTACCGACGTAACAACGACCCGTTCACTGTGGTCATCGACAGCACCGACCGTTACGTTGGCGACCGGTATTCGAGAAGAAACAGCACCCGTTGATCACGGCCTCCGAAATCCGCAGTTACGTGATCAACCTACCCCGACGGCCTGACCGCCGCGCGTGGATGACTCGCTCACTTCCAACGGACCTCCAGGCCACCTTCACCTCCGACTGGAGCAGACCCTTCGATGGCCACGAGCTGTACCGTGCCGACCTAGAAGTCGCCGGCTACGAGGCTCTTCCCCTGGCAGATCGAATCCGATAACGTACAGTATGGTGGAGCCGTCCGCTGAAGTACGGGGAGATCGGCTGCACGCTCGCTCATCTAGCTTGTTGGCGCCACGCCTCCCAAGCCGGCAGCGAGCCATTCATTATCATCCTGGAAGACGATGCGATTCTAGGACCGACCTTCCTGGATCATCTGTTGGAAGGGCTGGAACGCCTCACGCACAACAGCTATTTCGATCTCCTGTACCTGGGTTGATACTGTACCTGGTGGACTCAGGCCGATCGGCGCTGCCGAGATTCGTCTTGCCCGGCTACTTGTGGTGCCGTCGCAGACGAATCCGGCTACGCGCGCGCCGGCGCCGATCGTGACGTGATCACACACATGCGCCCCGTACATGATACGAGTTCGCTCGCCGATCGTGCTGTCGTAGTCGATGCGGACACGGTCCTCAATGACGCAGTCACTGCCGATCTGAACTCCTTCGTATACCCACGACCTGGTTGGCCACCAGGCAGCCGGGTCCCACCCTCAGCGGCTTGCCACTCAGCGCCGACCCTGGCTTCTGCTGCTCGGCCCGCAGTCGCGCTTCCTTCGGATAGCCCAAGACGCAGTGCTCGCCCACCATGCTGCTGGCGTCCACGTGAACCGACGCGTAAAAGGAAGTGATGTTCACATCCGCTCCCCATGTTTGTTAATCATCCACTCCGTTGTCACTGTGACCGCCTCATCCTCTCGTTCGCGCGTGTCAAATCCGTGATCCGAACCATGGACGGTGTGGAAGTCGGTGTTAGGTTTGGCAGCGGTAGCCCGTTGGGCGATCTCGTAAGAGACCGCGTTGTCTCTGTCGCC
>JBGSWT010000825.1:0-5742 GCA_041751815.1 Pseudonocardiaceae bacterium | reverse complement strand
ACCTCGCCGAAGGCCGCCACGAGGCGGCGCTGACCCTGCTCGCCGATGCGGTTGAGGGTGCCCAGCGCCATGGGATGGACGCAGTTCTCGCCGAGTGCCTCGAGGGCCTGTCCCACGTGCACGAGGCGCGCGGCGAGTTCGCCGACGCCTTGTACTGCGTTCGCGCCGCCCGTGCCGCTGAGGGGCGTCACAGTCACAACGTGGAAGTAGCGCGGTCCACGCTGCTCGCGCACTGCGGGACTGCGCGCCGCGAGGTGGAAGATCTGGTCGACCAGGTCGCCACCCTGCTGAGCAACGCCGGGACGGGGTGCTCTGGCAGTGATCCGGACACCGAATTGCTGAATGCGGGGATCGCCGCCGGGATTGCGCCGCACCCGGCCACCGAGGTGGAGGCCGCGGAGGTCGAATCTCAGGAGGCGGAGACGGCGGAGGTGCCGGCTGAGGAGGTCGAGCCTCGGGAGGCGGAGACGGCTGAGGTGCCGGCTGAGGAGGTCGAGCCTCGGGAGGCGGAGACGGCTGAGGTGCCGGCCGAGGAGGTCGAGCCTCGGGAGGCAGACACCGCGGAGGTGCAGGCCGAAGAGGTGGACGCCGAGCAGGCCGAACCTCAGAAGGTGGACACCGCGGAGGCAGAGATCGTGGAGGCCGAATCTCTGGGCGTGGAGATCGTGGAGGTGGAATCCCACGAGCCGTCCGTTCCATCGTCGATGCGGCCTGCGCCGGAAATCTCCCGAGACAAGGTTACCGCGCGGTCCCAAGAATCGGTCGATACGGCGGCGGTAGACTCGCTTGTCGCGGGCGCTGGATCCGTGTCCCAGAAACCCGCTGAGCTGCTACCCACTGAGTCGTCGACCGGTCTCACCCCATGGCGGTCCGGAGCACGGCACCGCCGCGGGGCGGGCACTCTGGTATGCGTGAGCGACTTGCTGCCCGCGTCGGCGTTATCGGCAGGACGCTCCGGTCGGCGTCGCGCCGAGGAGCCCGTCGAGCAGGGTCTCGAGGAGACACCAACTGCTGAGATCCGCCGGATCGGGGACAGCGGGCCTGACGGCGGTAGTGCCGGAACTCGACAGACCGCGGATCATCCGGATGCCTCGCCGGTCCCTGCCAGCTATCCCTTGCTGTTCCGGCCGCCATTGGGTCCGTCGACCGCTATGGAGCGCGAAACCACCGATGCTGTAACGCCCGAGGACACCGAGGACTCCCTGCCGACCCGGTGGCTGTTTCCAGCTTCCGGACCGCCGCCGGCCCCAACACCCCGGGCGATGGAATGGGAGCCCGGGAGTGCGGGCTCAGCAGGCGAAGGAGACTCCCGACAGATGGGTCTCGGTGATCTGCTGGCCGAGGCGCTCGCCGCATACCAGCAAAGCCGTGAGGTCCGCGCTGACGGCGCTGGCCTCAGCGGACCGCGCGGTGATCATGGCGGCACCGTCGGCGATGTCGTGAACAGCCACGACGCGCCTCCTTATCGTGGCCCAGGCACGCGCTGGACATCAGGGCTTCAGCTCGCGCCACCGATCGACCGGCGTGAGGACGATCTCTCCGAGGCACTCACCAACCCCCTGCTGCGACTGCCGGATCTCACCGCTGAACCGTTGTGGCTTCCTTCCGAGACAGGTCGCCGGTCCGCCGCCGGGGACTAGCGCCCTGCGAGAGATCACTCTGGAGACGCGGCACACTGGTGATGTTGGCCTCGGACCCTGGACGTCGCGACCGCGGCGAGTGCGGTTCGAGCCCTGAGCCGGTTGTGATGGGCCGGCCGAAGGGTGGGTATGGCAGTGTCAGCGTTCAGCACAGACGTGGCCGTGCGGTGGTCGGATATGGATGTATACGGACACGTCAACAATGCGCGGGTGGTCACGCTCCTGGAGGAGGCACGAACCGAGCTGCTGTTCGGGGAAGGCGCCCGGCGTGGTGTTGACGCTCTTTCCCACGGTGTGGTCGTCGTCGAGCTTGCGGTGCGCTACCGGCAGCCGTTGGTGTACTCCGCCACGCCGGTTCAGGTGCGGCTGTGGGTCAGCGAACTGCGTGCCGCCTCGTTTACGTTGGACTACGTGGTGACGACTGGGGACGGCGACGCTGTCACTGCACGGACCTGGCTCGCTGCCTACGACACCGAAGCGCACCGGTCGCGCCGACTGATGCCCGTGGAGCGAGAGTTCCTGGCTGCGTTTCGAGAGGGTGGCGACGATGGCTGAGTTGCGGATTGTGGACCCCGTCGAGCGAGATGATCTTGGCGCCTTCGTTGCCCGTGCAGTCCGGCTGAGGGCCGCCGCGCTCGTGCGGCTGCGCGGCGGGGACGGCAGGGTGCACGCCTGGGTGGTCACCCCGTTCGACACGCTGGTGACTCGTTCGGTGCGAGGTGCCGTGCTACCCGGTGATCTCACCGTCCGGGGTTCGGACCTGTTGGCCGCGGTGGCAGTGGTCGACGCTGCGGTGGTCGACCCCGGCAAGGCCCAGGATGCGCTGTGGTTTTCGGCGCTGCCGCCGGAGCAGGGCTGGTGCGAGGTGGACCAGGTGCCCGCCGAGGTGCTCGCCAACCTCGCTGATCAGGGTGCCGCTGTCGCCAGGAACAATCCCGGCCCGCACGGCGCCCCGCCCGCTGCGCTGCTAGACCAGCAAGTGCTCACCGTCAGTGGGGCCGGCTTCGACGTGACGGTACCGCTGCGCTGCCTGTTCGCACTGTCCGGGATGGGATTCGTGGGCGGCCACGCAGCCGCTGAGACCGTCCGAGTGTCGGCCACTGACTCGTGGCTGCGGTTGGATGCTCGTTATGGTGCGGTGCTACGCCGCCGGCACGCCCTGCTCCCACTCCTCGTGTGACGGTTAGGACGGCGACGGCTCAACGAACCAGACGGCGGTATCAGGCGGGAGCGCATCGCCGCCGGGCGAGAGCGGGCCGCTGGCCAGCAGCAGCTGCCCATTCGGTAACGGAACATGCACCGGAGAGGCATTCAGAGCGCACACCAGCCCGCCCTCCTTGCGCAGGAAAGCGAGACATCCAGGTGGTGCGCCGTACCACAGCAGCTCGGTGCCGGCGAACGTCTCATGCTCTCGGCGCAGTTGCAGTGCCTGCCGGTACAGCGACAGCGTCGAGGTGCGGTCCTCCAGCTGCGCCGCCACAGTACGATCGGCCCAGCCGGTGGGCATCGGCAACCAGGCGCCAGGGGTGTCGGTGAACCCGTAGGGCGGAGCATCGCCCTCCCACGGCAAGGGCACCCGGCAACCGTCACGCCCGCGCTCGGTGCGTCCGGAGCGCCGCCACACCGGGTCCTGCAGCGCCCAGTCGGGCAGTTCGACGTTCGGCAGGCCCAGCTCGTCGCCGTTGTACAGGTACGCAGGGCCGGGCAGGGCGAGTTGCACCAGCGCCATCGCCCGCGCGCGCCGCAGGCCCACCTCGCCACCGCCGTAATGGGTCACCGGACGGACCGCGTCGTGGTTGGAGATCGTCCAGGTGGCCGGTGCCGGGCTGTTCTGGACAGCGAGTAGTGAATGTTCGATGGCCTCGCGCACGCTGTCGGCGTCGAAATCCGCCTGCAGCAACCGGAAGTTGAACCCCAGGTGTAGCTCGTCGGGGCGGATGTAACGGGCGAACGCGGCGTCGTCGGCCACCCATATCTCGCCGATCGCTACCCGCGCCGGGTACTCGTCGAGGACCTTGCGGATCATCCGGTGGATGTCGTGCACACCGTCGGCGTCGAAGCGGGGATCGGAGACGTCGGTATCGAGCAGGCCCGGACAGGCCCCGATGGGCTGGGGCATGTCCGGCAATCCGGCCGGTTTGGCCATCCCGTGCGCCACGTCGATGCGGAATCCGTCCACTCCGTGGTCCAGCCAGAACCGCAGGGTCTGCTCGAGATCGGCGGCCACCTCCGGGTTCTCCCAGTTCAGGTCGGGCTGTTCGGGCGCGAACAGGTGCAGGTACCACTGCCCGGCGGCGGTGCTCGCTGGGCGCAGTTGGGTCCAAGCCGGCCCGCCGAAGGTGCTGGTCCAGTTGTTCGGCGGCCGGGACCCGCCGAAGCCGGAGCCGTCCCGGAAGAGGTAACGGGCTCGTTCGGGGCTGCCCGGTTCGGCAGCCACCGCCGCCTTGAACCACTCGTGCTGGTCTGAAGTGTGGTTGGGCACCAGGTCGATGGTCACCCGTAGCCCGTGCTGGTGGGCGTCGGTGACCAGCCGATCGAAGGCGTCCAGATCACCGAACAGCGGGTCGACGTCGCGCGGATCGCTGACGTCATATCCGTGGTCGACCATCGGGGAGCGGAAGAAGGGGGTGATCCACAGCGCATCCACACCGAGCAGTTCCAGGTATCCCAGCCGGCTGCGCACGCCGTCCAGATCACCTACCCCGTCACCGCTCGAGTCGGCGAAGGAGCGGACGTAAACCTGGTAGAACACGGCATCGCGCCACCAGGCCTGGTCTGCGGGAGCCACGTCGTGGCGGCCGTCGGCTCGTCCCATGCGTTCCCTCAAGTCAGAGAGTTCTGCAGGCTGTTCGCTGCCATCTGCAAGTAGTCCCAGAGCACCGCCCGGTGGGCTTCGTCGAGATCGGCCTCGTCCACCGCGATGCGCATGCAGCGCAGCCAGGCGTCGCGTTCGGTCGGCCCGATCCGGAATGGGACGTGCCGCATCCGTAGCCGCGGGTGTCCCCGCTGTGCGGAGTAGGTGTGCGGCCCGCCCCAGTACTGCATGAGGAACAGTCGCAGGTGCTCCTCGGCCGGACCGAGGTCCTCGTCCGGGTAAAGCGGGCGCAGCACCTCGTCCTTGGATACCAGCTCATAGAAGCGGCCGACGATCTGGCGAAAAGTCTGCTCGCCGCCGACGGCCTCGTAGAAGTTCTCCGGAGCAGCCACCCCCCCATCTTGCCTTGCGGATCAAGTCCCGCGAAAAGCCTCAGGTCGGCGGAGCGGTAAGGCCGCCAACTGGCGACGGCGGCGGAACCCCGGCATCGGCGAAGGCATCCTTGATACCGGCCAGCAGCGCCCGCTGCACCGCCCACTGCCGCCCCGCCCGCACCTTGGTGGTGATCCGCAGTGTCACGCCGCCCGAGCTGATCGACTCGACCCCGAGCACCTCCGGCGGTTCGAGCACATCGTCGGCGAGCGCGCTGCCCTCGGCGGTGAGCTCGATGGCAGTGCGGCCGGCGAGCTCGGTGGTTTCCGGGATATCCGCATCATGCCCGACGGGAAGGTCGACGACGGCCACCGAGTAACCCTGGCTGGAGTTGCCGACCCGCAACACCTCGCCGTTGCGGACGTACCACACGGTGCCGTTGGTGTCCCGCAGGGTGGTCACCCGCAGACCCACGGCTTCCACCGTGCCGGTGGCCTCGCCGAGGTCGACGATGTCGCCGACGCCGTACTGGTCCTCGACCATCATGAACATCCCGGACAGGAAGTCCTTGACCAGGTTCTGTGCCCCGAAGCCGAGCGCGACGCCGAGGATGCCGGCCGAGGCGATGATCGGCCCCAGATTGATCCCGAGTTCGCCGAGCACCAGGGTGATCGCGACCCCGGAGACCACGAACGTCGTGCCGGATCGCAGCACCGAACCGATCGTGCGCGCCCGCTGGGATCGACGTCTGGACAGCAGCCCCGATCCACGCCAGGACTCGGGGGTCCGCTCCCGCAGCGGGCGAAGCAACCCGGGCGGCGGCCCGTCGGCCGTCACCCGGGTCAGCCGGTTGATCGCACGGTGCGCCATCAGCCGGATCAGCACCGCAAGCGTGACGATGAGCAGGATCCGCAG
>JBGSWT010000824.1:0-5117 GCA_041751815.1 Pseudonocardiaceae bacterium | reverse complement strand
GCATGTGGCGTTGCCGTACTCGCGCTCGTTGCGAACCCAGCAGGGCCTGGTTGTCCATCAAGGCCGAGGACTGCTGAAGGACGTGATCGACGTGCGAGGCCTACGGGCAGTGATACTCGAGGTCGCGATCGCTGAATTGCTCTGCACGGACGTTGCCAGGCGCGCTCTCGCTGTCGCCGACCAGGCAGCCGCGCTGTTCCCCGAGCGGGAACGGTCGGCGTTTCGCAGGCGGATCGCCGATCGATTGGCTACCCGTCCTGACCGTCGGGGTACCGCCCGGGCCGGCGCATTGCTCCCCTTGGTGACAGGGCGGCCCGACTCGGCGCCGGAGAGCTGGCTCAAGCTGCTGGTGATGGAGGCGGGATTTCCGCCGGCGACGGAACAGTTTGAGGTGATCGACGCGCTTGCCTGCGTGCGGTATGTCCTCGACCTGTGCTGGCCGGAGTTGCGCATCGCGCTGGAGTACGACGGCTACGAGGCTCACGAGTATCGGCTCGACAGGGACGCAAAACGCGATCTTGATCTGCAGCGCCGGGGTTGGATCACCATCCGCGCCACAGCGGAGGATCTCCGTGAGCCGGACGCGTTGCTCGCGAGACTCGATGACGCCTTTCGAATCAGGGGGGCGGCTTACTTCAGGGCGCCCCTCGCTGAACAGCAACCACGGCGTCGCCGTGCCTGAGCGTTGGACACACCGTGCACCACAGCCCGACACGCGGTGCAGGGGCGTCGGACACGCCGGGAGGTTACGGGCCGATGCCAGCGCAGGGGCGACTGCGCAGTTCGGCGACGTAGTCCTCCGGAGCGCCGGCTGCTTCGGAGGCATCAGCGATGACGCCGAGGTAGCGCGCCGAGGGCACGCCACCTTCGTAGGCGTCCAGCACGTAGAGCCAGGCGAGCACCGAGCCGTCCAAGGTGTGTACCCGCAGCCGCAGCTTCTTGTGGAACCCGAAATCGCCTCCTTCCCAGCGGTCGAGCAGCTTCTCGTCCTCCGGGCTGACGTCATAGACCACCACGAACACCTGAGAGAACGGATCTTCGACGACCGTGGCCAGTGCTCCCTCCCAGCCGAGATCCTCACCCCCGAAGGTCAGCCGCCACCCGATCAGCCACCCGGTCACCGCCATCGGCGAGTGCGGCGCGCGCTGCATCATCTGTGCGGGGTCCATGTTGGACCCGTAGGCGGCGTAGAGCGGCACGCGCGACAGCGTAGCCGCCAGTCGCGACATCACAGCGCTCCCGGCACCCGCCATCTCTTACTCCCTGCTCACAGACAGACACTGAGCGTGCTGGTATCAAAGCAACCGTCGGCTGGCCCATGCGTCTTATCGGGTACAGCGTGCCTGAGGAGGTTGCGATGCGGATCGTCGCCTGCGTGCTGATTGCGGGTGCGGCCATGCTAGGTGCTGCTCCGGTGGCCCTGGCCGACGAGTCGGCCCCTGATAAAGCTGCTACCAGTTCGGACAACCAGGCGGCGCCGGAGGCCGAGGTGAGCATCCTCGCGGTGTCGCTCACTGTTGGCGGTGCGGTCGCCACGGCCGGGTCGGGTGCTGCGCTGGCGCTGGGTCGCCGCCGCAGGGTCAGTCAACCCAGTTGAGGGTCCGGCTGACCGCCTTGCGCCACTGCGCGTAGAGCTCCTCGCGTCGCTGCGGATCCATTCCCGGGTCCCATTGCCGGTCGGCCGCCCAGTTAGCGCGAATTTCCGCCTCGCCAGACCAGAACCCCACCGCGAGGCCAGCCGCGTAGGCAGCGCCCAGTGCGGTGGTCTCGCTGACCACCGGCCGGATCACCGGGACGGCCAGGATGTCGGCCTGGAACTGCATCAGCAGCTCATTGACCACCATCCCACCGTCCACTTTCAAGGAGGTCAGCGTCACCCCGGAGTCGGCATTCATCGCATCGAGTACCTCGCGGGACTGAAACGCCGTGGCCTCCAGCGCCGCCCGGGCCAGGTGGCCGCGGGTGACGTAGCGGGTCAGGCCGACGATGGCGCCGCGGGCGTCGGGGCGCCAGTGCGGGGCGAACAGTCCAGAGAAGGCGGGCACGAAATAAGCTCCGCCGTTGTCCTCGACGGTGGCCGCAGTGTCTTCGATCTCCGCTGCGCACGAGATCATTCCCAGGTTGTCCCGGAGCCATTGCACCAGCGACCCGGTGACGGCGACCGAGCCCTCAAGCGCATACACCGGGTCCTGCGATCCGATCTTGTAGCACACCGTGGTCAGCAATCCGTTGCGGCTCAGCACCTTCTCGGTTCCGGTGTTGAGCAGCATGAAGTTGCCGGTGCCGTAGGTGTTCTTGGCGTCCCCCACGGAAAGACACGCCTGCCCGAACGTGGCCGCCTGCTGATCACCGAGGATGCCGGCGATGGGCACTCCGGCCAGCGCGCCGCGCTCCCTGACCTTGCCGTACACCTCGGAGGAGGAGCGGATCTCCGGCAGCATCGACACCGGGATGCCCATCTCCTCGGCGATGCCCTCATCCCAGGACAAGGTGTCCAGATCCATCAGCAACGTCCGGGAGGCGTTGGTGACATCGGTCACGTGCAACCCACCGGACGGGCCGCCGGTCATGTTCCACAGCAACCAGGTGTCCATGGTGCCGAAGCACAGCTCGCCGTTGTTCGCCCGCTGCCGGGCACCGTCCACCTGGTCCAGAATCCAGCGGATCTTGGGGCCGGAGAAGTAAGTGGACAGCGGCAACCCAGTGCGGGGCTGGTAGCGGCCGGCGCCAGCGGACCCGCCGAGTTCGGCACACAACCGGGCAGTGCGGGTGTCCTGCCACACGATCGCGTGGTACACCGGCTCGCCGCTGAGCCGGTCCCACACCACGGCAGTCTCCCGCTGGTTGGCAATACCCACTGAGGCGATGTCGCCGGGAGTCAGGTCGGCCTTGGCCAACGCTCCAGCCGCGACCTCCCGGGTCTTGCCCCACACCTCGAGCGCGTCGTGTTCCACCCAGCCGGCTCGGGGCAGATGTTGCTGGTGCTCACGCTGATCCACCGACACCACTCGACCGTCGTGGTCGAAGACCATGCAGCGGGTGGAGGTGGTGCCCTGGTCGATCGCTGCGACGTACTGGCTCATCCCTTGATGACCCTTCTCACCAAATTGGGCACTAACGACCTGGTCGGCGGCCTCGGATCGAACCAACGGGGGCAGCGGAGGCAATGTTAGCTGTGGCCCTTCGCTGATCACGCCTCATGGCGGCAGCGCGGCAGGCAAATGGCCAGCCGCCGTCTGATCAGCACGGCGCTGGCGGTAGCAGCCGCACCGCCACCGAGCAGGTTCAGCACCACACACGGGAGCGCGGCTAAGGCTCACCGGATCCGGGTAGCGGCGGTAGCGTGCATCGGGCGGGCACGACGGCACGGGGCGGAGTCGGCACGTGGAGGGGTCAGGAGACACAGTGCATGAAGCCAAGCGCGGGCGCCAGCAGCGCATCGATGCGTGCACGCCTGGGAAGCTTGGTCCCGCGCAGCGAGCGGCGGACTGGCAAAGGCTGGCAACCGAACAGTTCGACGTCGTGGTCATCGGTGGCGGTGTGGTCGGCTCCGGCGCGGCGTTGGATGCCGCCACCAGGGGTCTCAAGGTGGCGTTGGTGGAAGCCCGGGACCTCGCGTCGGGCACCTCAAGCCGGTCCTCGAAGCTATTCCACGGCGGCCTGCGTTACCTCGAGCAGCTCGAATTTGGCCTGGTTCGCGAGGCCCTTCACGAGCGGGAGCTGATGCTCACCCGGCTGGCACCGCACCTGGTGAGACCGGTGAGCTTCCTGTACCCGCTGGCACACCGGATGTGGGAGCGGCCCTACGTCGCCGCCGGGTTGGCGCTCTACCAGACGCTGGGTGGAGCACGATCAGGGCCGGGTCAGCGCCACCTCACTCGGGCGGCGGCGCTGCGGATGGCGCCGGCGCTGCGCCGCGACAGCCTCGTCGGTGGGGTGCAGTACTACGACGCGATCACCGACGATGCCCGGCACACCATGACGGTGGCACGCACGGCTGCCCACTACGGCGCCGTGGTGCGCAGCTCCACCCAGGTCATTGGCTTCTTGCGAGAGGCAGACCGGATCTGCGGAGTGCGGGTGCGGGACTGCGAGACCGGCGAGGAGACGCACGTCGAAGCGCGCGCGGTGCTCAACTGTACGGGTGTCTGGACCGACGAGCTCCAGCGGTTGTCCGGTGGGCGGGGTCGATTCCGCGTACACCCCTCCAAGGGAGTGCACATCGTGGTCCCGAGAGACCGCATCGTGGCCGACAGCGGGCTGATCCTGCGCACCGAGACGTCGGTACTGTTCGTCATCCCGTGGCGCAACCACTGGATCATCGGCACCACCGATACCCGCTGGAACCTCGACCTCGCACATCCGGCAGCCACTCGCGCGGACATCGACTACTTGCTGGACACCGTCAACACGGTGCTGGCTACGCCGCTGAGCAGCGACGACATCGAGGGTGTCTACGCCGGGCTGCGACCGCTGCTGGCGGGCGAGCGCGAGGAGACCTCGCGGTTGTCCCGGGAGCACGCGGTGGCCCGGGTGGCACCCGGCCTGATCGCCATCGCGGGCGGCAAGTACACCACCTACCGGGTGATGGCTGCCGACGCGGTGAACGCGGCCGTGCCCGATCTGCCCGGCCGGGTCGCTCCCTCGATCACCGACAAGGTACCGCTGCTCGGCGCGGATGGTTACCACGCCCTGGTGAACCAAGCTGAGACGCTGGCCGCCCGGCACGGACTGCACCCCTACCGGATGCGGCACCTGCTGGACCGCTACGGCTCAGCGGTGCACCAAGTGCTGGCGCTGACCGCGGACCGCCGCGACCTGCTGGCGCCGGTTCAGGAGGCTCCGGACTACCTCAGAGTCGAGGTGGTACACGCCGCCAGCCATGAGGGTGCCCTGCACCTTGAGGACGTGCTGACCCGGCGCACCCGGATCTCGATCGAGTACCCGCACCGGGGCGAGGCGAGCGCTGCTGACGTCGCCGACCTGATGGGCGAGGTGTTGGGCTGGACGGCGGCTGCCCGGCACCGAGAGGTGGAGATCTACCTGGCACGGGTGGCTGCCGAGCGCGACTCGCAGTGCCAGCTCAACGACTCCACCGCCGACGCCCGCCGCGGCGC
>JBGSWT010000823.1:0-1835 GCA_041751815.1 Pseudonocardiaceae bacterium | reverse complement strand
GCAGCGCCCCGGCAAGCGGCACCCGCTGGACGCCCTGCTGTGGCGCACCGCCCGGGACGACGAGCCGTCGTGGGACTCCGAGCTGGGTCCCGGACGCCCCGGTTGGCACGTGGAGTGCTGCGCGATCGGGCTCAACCGCCTCGGCACCGGGTTCGACATCCTGGGCGGTGGCTCTGACCTGATCTTCCCGCACCACGAGTTCTCCGCCGCCCACGCCGAGGCGCTCACCGGCGAGTATCCGATGGCCCGGCACTACGTCCACACCGGGATGATCGGCCTGGACGGCGAGAAGATGTCCAAGTCAAAGGGCAACCTGGTGTTCGTATCCCGGCTGCGTGCCGACCAGGTGGACCCGATGGCGTTGCGGCTGGCGTTGCTGTCCGGGCACTACCGCACTGACCGGTCCTGGACCAGCGGAATGCTCGACGAGGCGGCGAGCCGGCTGGCCCGCTGGCGAGAGGCCGTGGCACTACCTGCCGGGGCACCCGCGACCGATACCGTCAACCGGCTACGCGCCTATCTAGCCGATGACCTGGATACCCCGCGGGCACTCGCTGCACTGGACGACTGGGCCACCCAGACCCTGGCCCGGCGAGGCCCCGACAGCACCGCGCCGGCCCTCATACGCACCGCAATCGACGCCCTCCTCGGGATCGCCCTCTGACCGCTACGCCGCTTCTGAGTCGGGATCTTTCCCGGCGAGAGGCGGGCTGCTGAGGAACTGCGCCCGGTGGTACTCGGTCATCAGCCGGTCGGCCAGCTGGCGGATCTCCTCCGGTCGCAGCACATGCCGCGCGTCTTGCAGTTGAGGGTGGCGCTGATGACGTCCAGTTGGTCCAAATGTCCCGAGCGCGGGCCCCTCATCCGCCCGAAGCGCTAGCCCCGGCTCTTCGTGAGCTGGGCCGTGTCCCGTGGATCACGGGAGTGGGCCGGTGGCGGAATTAAGTGCTCTCGACCTCCCGAACGCCAGAGCTGTTTGGCCTTGGGACAGCGCTGCTGTTGGGTTCGGGAACCGGAGGGTTAAGCTCGAGCTCGAAGATCTGCGGTGGCTGCGGCTGGGCGCCGTCAGGCGTCCGACCGGTAGGTGGCGTTGTAGTGCTCATGGTCGGCGGCTCGATGGCCGCGGCGCGCACGTATCTCACGACCGGTGCCCACCGGGTAGCCGTGCTTGCCGAGCCGGTGCTCGCCGGTCTCCTCGATGTAGGCCACTGAGTAGATCAGCGCGAGAATGGTGCCAGCAGCCAGACCGAGGTATGTAATCCACTGAGGACCCAGGACCACCAGGAGCAGGATCGCCACCGGGGTCAGCTGCACCAGGCTGCGGGCGACATGCCGCAGCCACCAGGTCCGGCAGGTCACATCGTTCAGGATCCACTCCCGGTGCCGGTCAGGGAGCTTGCCCCCGAACGCGTACCAGGTCCACCACAGCGGTCCGGGTCGTTGCGTACGCACGCTATCCAGAGTAGGCGCGAAGCCGATGCCACCGTGGCCTCGTCGTGTGGCATCGAGGCGCGTCCGGCAGATCTTCGAGCTCGGCAACGCTGTCCGAGGTCGGTCGACAAGGACGGAACTGCCGTGAACTCGGCAGCACCGACGTCACCGAGCGCGAAAATGTCGGTGCCGTCTAGTTCACGACCCACCGCGACGGCCTGTCACCGCTGTGTCAGCTGTGTTTGGCCACGGTGAGCAGGACGGCGGAGTCTTCGAGCGCGTCGAGGGTGTGCCGGGCGGCGGGCACGATGAGGAGATCCCCGGGGGAGCCTTCCCAGCCGACGTCCCCAGCGCTGAGGCGAACCCGCCCGTGCAGCACGTGCACGGTGGCCTCGCCAGGGTTG
>JBGSWT010000822.1:0-5392 GCA_041751815.1 Pseudonocardiaceae bacterium | reverse complement strand
GAAGTCGACTCCGCGACGCACGAGGACGCCGATCACCGCAGGGATCAGCTCCCGCAGCAGCAGCTCGGTCATTGCCTCCGCTGCCGCCTGGTCCGACCTGGCCGGTCCGGTCACTCGGTGACCGTCGGTGGTGCGCTGAGGAACGGGCGCACCTCGAGCCACTCGTGGATCGGCTTGCCGCCGGCGCCGGGGGCCGCGGACAGCTCGCCGGCCAGCGCGAGTGCCCGCTCGTAGGTGTCGACGTCGATCGCCATCCAGCCGGCGATCAGGTCCTTGGTCTCCGCAAAGGGTCCGTCCGTGACCGGCGGTCGACCCGGCCCGTCGTAGCGGACGAACGTGCCCTCGGGGGAGAGCGCCTGGCCGTCGACGTACTCGCCGGTGCCCTCGAGCCGGGTGGCGAAGTCCGCCATGTACTGAATGTGGTCCTCGACCTCCCCGGGGGTCCACCGGTCCATGGGGACGTCGTTGACTGCCTCGGGGGCGCCGCGGTAGTGCTTGAGGAGCAGGTATTTGGCCATGCTGGTCTCCTAGGTCTGGTCCGGCTGTGCGGCCGAGGTGGCCGCAGCTGTGCCTGGGACGGAGCCGCCGGGCCGATTTCGACATCCTTGCCACGTTTGCTTCGACAACTTCTTTGTACCGACGGGGCCGTCACCACCGTGCACCCGGGGACCAGGTCAGAGGGTGCGTGGACGGGCGGCGACGTTGAGCTTCGGAGTCACGGTCAGGCCGTGGGACCAGAGCCGACCGATCGGAAGGGGTGCTGCGGGTGCGGACGTGGCGGCTGGATCCGCTGCTGCACGAGCTGCCGGTTGCTACCCGCGGCAGGTCACCGCCGAGGTCTGTGCTGATGGTCGACGAGGACCGAGTCGGGCCTCTGCCGGGTGCTGCTGCCGCGCGCTCGCAGTCCCGTCCCTGTCGACCAGTCGAGCCCCGGCTCGGGCGCTCCGCTTGGGGTGGCGCTACAACCCGCCCGCCGTCGCGTCCGCCGTCGACGCCCTCGTGCAGGGACCAGCCCGAGCAATCCGCGATGCGTCTGTGCCCCGACGTCGGGTACCGTTACTGGCTGCTGCGCCTGTTGGGGCAGCCTGGCGCCCGTAGCTCAACGGATAGAGCATCTGACTACGGATCAGAAGGTTGGGGGTTCGAGTCCCTCCGGGCGCGCAAGGTCTGACCAGCGGAAACGCCGGTCAACGGGACGCTATGACAGTAGGTCATGACACGGGTCGTGACACAAGGCCGCTATACGCTTCACTTCATGGGCACCGCGACCAAGAGCCGGCGCAGCCGGGGGAGCATCGACCAGCTACCCAGCGGCGCGTACCGCGTTCGCGTCTCCGCTGGTCAGGACCCAATCACAGGTGAGCGACACATGCTGGTGGAGCTGGCCGACTCGGCGGCCGCAGCCGAGAAGCTGCGCACCCGCCTGTTGTCCCAGGTCGACGAGCGGCGCAACCCGCGGACCAAGACCACCGTCGAGGCGCTCATGGAGCGCTACCGCGAAGTCATGGACGTCGGCCCGATCACCCGCCGGTCCTACGAAGGTTTCATCGCCAATCACATCGTCCCCGCGCTCGGCGGGGTCCAGGTCGCCGCGCTCGACGCCGAGACGCTCGACCGGTTCTACGCCCAGCTGCGAACCTGCCGGGTCCGCTGCAGAGGCAGGGTCGCGGTCGACCACCGGGTCAAGAGCGACCACGACTGTGACGTCAAGTGCCGGCCGCACGCATGCCGACCGCTCGGTGCCTCGGGCATCCGCCAGATCCACTGGATCCTGTCGGGGGCGCTGAACCGGGCGGTCCGCTGGCGGTGGATCGCTGTAAGCCCGGCCGGACTGGCCGACCCGCCGGCGCCGCCGGCGGCCAACCCGCGGCCAACATCGAACCAGGAGGCGGCACGCATCCTGATGGCCTTCTGGGAGGAAGAGCCGATGTGGGGTGTCCTGGTCTGGCTCGTGATGACCACCGGCATGCGGCGTGGCGAGATCTGTGCGCTTCGCCGGCGCGACGTCGACCTGGACGCGGGGGTGTTGACGGTGGCGCACAGCAAGAGCGACATGCCATCCGTGGGGATCAAGGACACCAAGACCCACCAGCAGCGCCGCATCACGATCGAACCCGAGACCGTCCAGGTTCTGCGGGCCCACTTCGGGCGGCAGGACGAGTTGGCAAGTGTGCTCGGCGTCGAGCTGGATGCTGACACGTTCATGTTTTCCTACGCCCCCGCGGCGGACAGCCCCATGAATCCGAGTGGCGTCTCACACCGCTACGGCCGGATGATGGAGCAGCTCGGCATCAGCACGACATTGCATAAGCTCCGCCACTACAACGCCACCGAGCTGATCGCCGCGGGTGTCGACATTCGCACAGTCGCTGGTCGGCTTGGTCACGGCGGGGGCGGGACAACAACGCTACGCGTGTATGCGGCGTGGGTCAGCGAAGCTGACCAACGTGCGTCGAAGGCTGTCACGAGCCGGATGCCCCGGCTGCCGGTGCTTAAAGCAGACTGACGCGGCGTAAATCAAAGATCAACTGTTGCACGGCTCGCGTAACGAGGACGCAATCGCTGACCCACACCGTTGCGGCCAGGTATCGCTCGCCTTCCGGTACATGTTGAATCCGGCGACGTCTCTCAAGATCTGCATGAACTAGATTGGCGTACATCCAACACTCGGCGATCTCCCGGTCAGTCAACCCGTTCGGCTCGTTATCACTTGATGTCATAAAGCGCCAACGCCAGCCCGCCATTCTTGCTAAAGCAATCTTTTTGTAGGATCTGATGGCCTGTTTCATTTCAGGCGGCGCACTTTGCGTGAGGTATCCGATAGACGCGAATACGTTGCTAATCTCGACTGGCTCTCTGCTGAGAGTAAGTGGTCGTATTAGGCCTGCAATTGCCATGATCTCTTCTTCGGGGAGGTGCTCTCGCTGCATGTCCATTACAGGATCGCCCAGCCTTCCGAACACTCTTACTGTCGACCCCAACGTGGCTAGGTCCTGACGCTGTGCAGCTGACATCGAGAGGATCTTCGCGGCCCTCTCCAAAAACGACTCGATTCGCTCTCGATGTTCCTCCGGAGTCGTTGCTGGCATGGATAACATTGTACTGGAAGCCACCGTCTAGCCTCCGCGCCTTCTGGGCTGTGAGGCGCGGGCCGACTTAGTTGACCTTGTATCCCCCCGGGGGGTGGTAAGGGGGGCTCGTCGTTCCAAACGAGTCGCCACCAATGAGCGCGGGGCTAGGGTCGACTAAATGTGTCCGATCGATTACCATGCGTCACATGTCAACTGCGCGTCGGTACAGCGCGGGAACCGTGCGTGCGCTGTTCGCCCTTAGCCGGGACCGCTGTTACGAGCCGCTGTGTCAGGAAAAGACGGTGCGCAATATCGATGGGATGTATCAAGTTGCGGTCGAAGTTGCTCACATATGTGCGGTGAAACCAGAGGGTGAACGATACGATTCATCGATGTCAGACCTTCAACGAAATCGTTACTCCAACCTGATCCTTTTGTGCGTTGCTCATCACAAGACCATAGACTCGCCTGGCGCTGCCGCGACATACACCGTAGCTTTGCTACGAAAATGGAAGTCCCAGCGGGAGACGAGCATCAATAAGATCTACGATGTAAACCTGAATGATCTGAACGAACTCGAACAATTGACTGGCGAACATCTTCAAGACATGATCTCAACATCAATCGAGCGCACGAGGAATGATGTTTTGACGGCCATAGACGGCATTAGTGACCAGAATCAGCAGGTGGCAGGCACTCTGCGGCTGCTGGTCGAGGAAACCTGGAGTCGTTCATATCTTGACTCCGATGCAGTGAATACCCTTGCGCACGCGGCCTGGACTCTAGGCGCATTGGAAGGCGAGATAAGTTATTTCGCAGGGGCCGTCACCACGTTGAGCAGCCTTGAGGGTGAAATCGCTTCCTTTGCCTACGCCGCGGACCACTTGAAAACGATGGACGTCAATATGTCTTCGCTCTCCTCGGCGGCCGGTACCATCCGCCAAGCAAACAACGACGCGGCAGAACTTCTTGACACCGCACGACAAACTATGGCCGCCGTGATAGAGGCCAGGAAGGCGGTTCAATTCGAGGGGGTCGCGAGAGCTTCAATAGGTACGACGGCTCCTCGACAGATCCATCCAGCATTCGGCGGTAGTGAACATTGGAAGTGGTTTGCCGCAGGGTGTGTCACCGCTTATGCATTACCAGCCGCCTTGCTTATCTTGTGGATAAATCGTTAGGCGTGACCAACCCCTTGCGTGCCCAAACAGGCCGCAACTAATCTGTCCAATACTGTGCGCTCGTGAATTCAGCTCCCTTGATTGGCGATAGGACTCTGTTCCAAGGCATCCCATCGCTCATATAGTGTCGCTAGTTTTCGTCGACTGCAGTGCTTGATCGGCTTGGTGGGCCCGGCCCCTTGGTGCTGCGGGTTGCGTGAGGGTGATGCCGATGTTGGTGAGCACGGCCAGGTCGAGCGCCCATGCCCTTCGTGAGCGTTCGATCCAGAGTTGCCCGGCGGTGGCGATGTGGCGACCGACGTCGTGGGTAGACATACCAGTGACGGCGGCGAGGTGAGCGCGGGCTTCGTTGGCGCGGCCGGTGACGTTGGCGAAGCCCATGTGAGTGGCGAGGTGGCAGTCGGAGCACAGGCAGATGAGCCGGCGCAATGCCTGGACGCCGGTGGTGTCGTCGAACGCCCATCGTTCGTGGGCTTCGAGCCGTCGCCCGGTGGTGCGATCCTCGCCGGCGCCGCACGCCTCGCAGCGGTGCGCGGCCCGGGTGGTGATCATGCGGCGGAGGCGTTCCCAGTCCTGGGGGGTGACGCAGGTGCGGACGTTGGTGAACCAGCAGGACTTGGGGACGATGTCGACGAACAGGCCGTCACCGACGGTGCGGTCCTCCCCCGGCAGCAGATCGGGGACATCGGGTCGGACGGCCCACCGGTCGAGGCCGGCGGTGGGTGGGCGTGGGTCGAACCAGCGGCGGGCGGTCTGGTCCCAGTAGGCGCCGAGGACTTTGGCGTCGTCCCTCTCGGCGAAGGGGACATCGAGCCAGACCCGGCCGGCCGGCGGCTGGGGCGTGGCGGGTGTGTGATCAACCATGAGTGCTCCTGAGGTCACTCGCAGGCACGACGCGGACGGGCCGGAGCGTGACAGACAGGTCGGACACGACCGCGGGGGCTCCTGACGCACGCACCTCGCCTCTCCTCGGCGTGCTCCTGGTCGGCCCCTTCGACACTGCTCGGGTTGAGGTGGTGATCCCGTCGTTCGGCCGATCTTCGATCGACCGCGCCGGTGTCGGTCGGGTCCAGGCTGGCGGAGCCACCGCGCAGCGGCTTGGCCTAGATGCGGCCGCCGCCGGTGTGGTGGCCTCGGGCG
>JBGSWT010000821.1:0-11731 GCA_041751815.1 Pseudonocardiaceae bacterium | reverse complement strand
GCGGTCGCAGCGGCAGTAGGCGTCCACAACGGTCGCGACCCGTTCCCGCAAGGCATCGACGGATTGAGCCTGGCCGCCCGGGCGATTGTGGCCGACCGCCAGCAACGCGAGCCGCACCGCGTTGATCGCACCGTCGGTGGGGCCGTTGCCGGGCGCGAGGACGGGGAGCGTCATCAGATCCGAGGGCGCGACCTGGAGCGCATCGGCCAGCGCCAGGATCAGCGTCAAGCTGTCCAACGGACGCGCCCCGGTCTCGATCCGGTGCAGATGTGATGAGCTGATCCCAGCTAGCCCTGCGACCACGCGCAACGATTTACGCCGGGCCTGGCGGATCTGGCGCAGCCGCCGGCCGATCGGGCGCGCACCGTCCACATCCAACGGGATCATTCCCCTCGCCGAGCTCCCCACCGATGCCCCGGAGCCGTCACTCCCGGGCGTGAACCTCGGCGAAGAGGTGATTCCAGGTTACTGCTGACCCTTCCGGGCCTGCCGGATGCGTGTGATGACCGCGGCGACGGCGCAGCAACCTCCTTAACCTGCCTCGGGATCCGCTGCGGCCGTCCTGCTGAGCCTGGTGTCAAGGGGTCCATGGCGCCGTCCTTGGGTCTAGTTACAAAGAGTAATCAGGGCCGGGGAATGTCTGGATACCGTTAGCACCAGGCGCACGGCTTTCGGGTTGATTCACGCTGCTGTATGACGCCTGTTCGTGAACTACCCAAGCATGGCAATTCCCCCATTTGACGCACTGTGCTGCGCCATCCGGAAATCTCGGTCACCTCCGTCGTCGGTTCACACGTCGAGCATCAGCCCAGCTCACTGGGTACATCAGAGGAGAATCCTGCACTGTGGCGACATCCGAACGGTCTCGCCCCCCGGTCGACCAGCAGGGCTGCCCAGAATGCGGTGCTTTGTCGTAGTGCAGTCACCGATAGCAACAGCCTGACACTTGTGTGTATCACGATTGGGCGAGTACTCTACGCAACCGTGCAGAGGCCAGATGATCATTTACGAGTCCGGTTTGAGCGCGGTGTCCGATGGGTTGTGGAGCAATACCGCAGTGAGGGCGCCCGGGCGCTGGTGAATAAGGCGCGATTGGCGGCTGCGCAGCTGTTGACGCCGCAGGGCACTGCGCCAGGACCAGCAGCCTCGCGGGAGTCCGCTCCACAGGCCAACCGGAAGGCCGAGTCGCCTGACGTGCTGGCCGGATTGTGCGGCGGCGTTGCGCTGCGCGATCTCAACCTGGTGGACTCCCTGCTCGCCCAGCTGGAGGACATGGAGGCGAACGAAGGGGATCCGGACGCGCTGGCGCGGCTGTACCAGTTGGACCACCTCGCCGCCCGGCTGCGCCGCAACGCCGAGAATCTGCGGGTGCTCGCCGGGCATGACGCCGGTAGCGCGGCCAGCGCGGCCTCGCCCTTGGTCGACGTGATCCGAGCGGCGATGTCGTCCATCAAGCAGTACTCCCGAATCGACATCGGGCGGGTCGCAGCACTGGCTGTGGTGGACTTCGCCGCCGACGACCTCAGCCGGCTGCTTGCCGAGCTGTTGGACAACGCCGCGTCACACTCACCACCGACGTCCAAGGTCACGGTCGGAGCACACGTCACCGAGCAGAGCGGCGTGCTACTGCGCATCGAGGACGCCGGAATCGGTCTTCCGGCAGATCGCCTGGAAATGCTCAACGCTCGACTGGCTGGCGCGCCGAGGCTGGACAGCGGCTCCATCGAGCACATGGGTCTTGCCGTCGTTCGTCGCTTGGCCGGCAAGCACGGAATCCACGTCAGGTTGGAGACGAGGGCCATCCGCGGCACCACTGCCGCCGTGCTGTTGCCCGCGAGATTGGTGTGCGAGGCCCCAGCCACGTCATGGTTCGCGGACACGCCGACGATGAAGATCCCCAAACCTCGACCGGAACCGGCGCCCGTCGGCGTTCAGACGAGGCCGCAGGGAAAGGCAGCCCCGACCGCGAGGACGACACGACACGGCCTACCCCGGCGCGTCCCCCAGAGCATGCGCGAGTTCGCTGTCTTTGCCTCAACCGTGCCCAGCCCGGCCGATCCCGACTCCGGACGGGAGCAGATGATGACTGATCTCGGCGATTTCTCCGACGGTGAACAGGCTGCTCGTCGTGGTAGAGAAGGACCGCGCGAATGAGCGCGAACAATGCCATCGACAACCCGGTGGACTTCGGCTGGCTGATTAACGGGTTCGTCGATCGTGTGCACGGAGTGACCCATGCCATGATCCTGTCCTCCGACGGATTCCCGCTGATCGCCTCCGAGTCGGTAAGCGGTGATGAAGCCGAACAACTCGCGGCAATCGCCAGTGGTCTGCTGGGCCTGGCTCGCAGTAGCTCGGCGTTGTTTGATAAAGGCGGTTGCGAGTTAATCATGATCAGGCTTTCGGGCGGATATTTCCTCTTTATGGGAATTGGTGACAGTGCTGGGCTGGCTGTGCTGACATCTGCAGGCTGCGATATGAAAGTTGTCGCTTACGAGATGACACAGTTCGTGGACAAGGCCGGGCATGCATTGACCCCAAAGGTCCGAGCCGATCTGCGGCGCATGCTCACCGCTCGGCGAGCCGACTGAGGCACCGAGGAGGGGCACGGTGGATAACATCACGATGCACAGCAAGAGGATTCGACTTTATGCGCTCACCGGGGGGCGTACAAGACCGCGGCATCACCTCTTGGTGGAGACGCTGATCTCGGTTCCGCACCACGAGCCGCAGTTCAGCGCGACGCTCATGCCGGAGTCGCAGGCGCTCTACGAGCTCGCCCGCAAGACGATCTCCATCGCGGAGCTTTCCGCACATCTGACCATCCCGCTGGGGGTGATCCGCGTGCTGATCAGCGACCTGGCGGTTCAAGACATGGTGGTCATCCACCCCACTGGCTTCGCGTACCAGTACGACCGGATCATCCTGGAGAGGATCCTTGATGGACTCAAGAAACTACCCGTTTGACGCCTCTTCGTTGACCATTTCAGCGAAGATCGTGGTCGCTGGTGGTTTCGGGGTGGGTAAGACCACCTTGGTCGGTTCCGTGTCCGAGGTCGCGCCGATCAATACCGAAGCCTGGATGACAGTGGCCGGCGAGAGCGTCGATCCGCTCCCCGACAGCGGTAAGACCACCACCACAGTGGCAATGGACTTCGGACGTATCACGCTGCATCCGGATCTCGTGCTGTACCTGTTCGGCACGCCGGGTCAGCCCCGGTTCTGGTTTCTCTGGGACGACCTCTGCCGTGGAGCGCTCGGTGCTGTGGTACTGGTGGACACCCGCCGGATCCAGGACTCCTTCGCGGCTATCAACTACTTCGAGAACGATTCCGATATCCCGTTCATCGTGGTTGTCAATATGTTCGACGGGGAGCTTGACTACGAGCTCGGCGAGGTGCGTGAAGCGCTTGCGATCGCCCCAGACGTGCTGCTGACGACGTGTGATGCCCGGGACCCGGGGTCGGCCGCGAAGGTGCTGCAGGAATTGGTGTCCTACACCATGAGCCTCACCGCCTCCCACGGCCCCAGCGTGCCTTGAGGACATCATGCACCGCTCCCTCAGGCGAATCACCGAGGGGGCAGCAAGAGAAAGGCTGAACAGGATGCGGAAAGTGTTGATTGTTGGGGCCGGTCAGGCTGGCTTACAGCTGGGCCTGAGCCTGCGCAGCCACGACTACGACGTCACCGTCATGTCGGCCCGTACTCCTGATGAGATCCGCAGTGGGCGGGTCATGTCCACACAATGCATGTTCGGTCCTGCCTTGCAGTACGAACGCGACTACGGCCTCAACCTGTGGGAGCGGCAAACACAGAGAATCGAGGGAATCGGCCTTTCCATCGCCGGGCCTGATGGGAAGCGTGCTCTGGACTGGCTCGGCAGGCTCGATGACTACGCGCAGTCCGTGGACCAGCGGGTAAAGATGGCCGGGTGGCTGGAGCTATTCGAGGATCGGGGCGGCAAGGTGGTCTATCATGGCGTCACGACGTCTGACGTCGATTCGTTGACCACGTTGTACGATCTCGTCGTCATCGCCGCCGGCAAGGGCGAGCTTGTTCAATTGTTCGACCGGGACCCGAGCCGTTCGCCCTATACGAGCACTCAACGTGTGCTGTCCGTGGTGTATGTGCACGGTATGACGCCCCGACCGGAGCACCCCACCAAGCACGCGGTGCGCTTCAATGCCGTTCCCGGAGTGGGCGAGCTGTTCATTATGCCGTGCTTCACTGTCAGTGGTCCCTGCGACATTCTATTCTTTGAGGGACTCCCCGGTGGACCGCTGGACTGCTGGGACGATCGTCCGGATCCGACCGAACACCTCCGGCGCACCCTTGACCTCATGCGTCAGTACGTGCCATGGGAGCACGAGCGGTGTGCCAGCGTCGAGTTGACCGATGGCAGGGCGATGCTGGCCGGTGGTTACCCACCGGTGGTGCGGCGACCGGTAGGCGAACTGCCTTCTGGTGGACAGGTACTGGGTATGGCCGATGTCGTCGTCGCCAACGATCCGATCACCGGGCAGGGCTCTAACAGCGCGAGCAAGTGCGCTGCCTCGTACCTGGCCAGCATCCTGGAGCGTGGCAACGAGCCCCTCGACGGGGAGTGGATGCAGCGGACCTTCGACCGGTACTGGTCCGACGCCCAGCACACGACCATCTGGACGAACGCGATGCTGGCGCCGCCTCCGGAGCATGTGATGAACCTCCTGGGGGCCGCGAGCGCCTACCCGGAGATCGCCGATCGATTCGTCAACGGCTTCGCCGATCCGTCCGATTTCCAGCATTGGTTCCTCGACCCGGACAAGGCGCAGAGGTATCTCGCTTCGGTGGCATCCCGCCAGAGCGCCTGAACCAACGGAGTCGGTCGCCGGTCAGCTGTGGGCGAGCCGATCAAGCTAGCCGGGGGGATGGGGGCGCAGCGTGGTGGGAACGCCGATCTTCGACGAGCTCCGTGACCTCTTCGAGAGGTCCCAAGGCCGGTTCGGCGCAGCTGGAGCAGCCGATGCCGACCCGAGAAGCGAGGTCGATCCCAGCTCCGCCGAGACTGGGCGACCACCCTTGATGATCGTCATCGCCGGTGGTCGTGGTGTAGGCAAGACCACCTTCGTACGTTCGGTCTCGAATACAGATCCCGTCACCGCTGAGGTTGACACGGACTTCGGTCAGATCATCCTGCGTCCGGGCCTGGTGCTGTACCTGTTCGGCACGTCCCATCCGCCACAGCCCGGGTTTGGCGGGGTGCTCGGCGCTGTCGTGCTGGTGGACGCCCGCCGGATCGCGGACGCCTTCGCAACGATCAGCTACTTCGAGAACTCCGACGTCCCGTTCATCGTGGCCGTCAACATGTTCGACGGTGAGCTCGTCCACGAGCTCGACGAGGTGCGTGAAGCGCTCGTGCTGGCCCCGGGCTTGCCGCTGACCACCTGTGATGCCCGCGACCCCGCGCCGACCGCCAGGGTGCTCCAGGAACTGGTGTCCTACGCCATGAATGTCGATGCCTGGCGACCACCCTCTTCACCCGAGCCGTCAGCCTGAGACTCGCGCGCTTCCATGCGGCACTCGACCGAGCGCTTTGCTCCTCAGCGCATTGGCTGTCCGGTAGCTTCCAGAACCGACATCCAGAGGTCACCGTGCGGGTCCACCTGGTTGCGTTTGCTGACGGCCACCGCCATCGGGATGTGCACAAAACGCCGGCGCCAACGGCCGACGACCATCTCGGTGCGACCAGACATCGCGGCGTGCACCGCGGCCTGTGCCAGCCGCACGCAGTAGACGCTGTCGTAGGGGTTGGCCGGCACGCTGCGAATGGCATAGCTCGGGTCGATGAATCGGATGCTGGTCTCGATACCAGCCGCGGCGAAGTGCTCGGTGAATCGCCGTCGCAGGAAGGTGCCGATATCCCCCAGCCCGGCGTTGCCTGAAGCGTCGTTTGCGGCCCGCTCGCCATCGAGCAGCTCCTGCCCAGCTCCTTCGGCGACGACCACGACAGCGTATCCGCTGTCCTGCACCCGGCGCTGCACGTGATGAAGCAGGCCGCCATCGCCGTCGAGCTGGAACGGGACCTCGGGGATAAGCACCACGTCGGCGTCGTTGCGGGCCAGTGCGGCGTAGCAGGCGATGAAACCCGAGTGCCGGCCCATGAGCTTTACCAGGCCCACGCCGTGGACAGTAGATTTGGCTTCGACGGTGACCGCGTGGATCGACTCGGTAGCACGCGCGAAGGCGGTCTGGAACCCAAAGCTCTGGTCTAGATATGGGATGTCGTTGTCGATCGTTTTGGGTACCCCTACCACGGCGATTCGCGCTTCACGTTCGCTGATCACACTCGCGATCTGCATCGCGCCGCGCATGGTGCCGTCGCCGCCGATCACGAACAGGATGCCGATACCGAGTCGCTCCAGGCAGTCGACGACCTCGTGCGGATCCTGCGGTCCACGGGAGGTGCCCAGAACCGTGCCGCCATCGACGTTGATGTCGCGAACACTCCGCGGTGTCAAGTCCACTACATCGTGCCGGTAGGACGCGATGAAACCCTGGTAACCGTTGCGAAAGCCGACGATGCGCCGTACCCCGTAGTGATTCGTGAGATTGCGGACCAGGCCGCGGATGACGTCGTTGAGTCCTGGGCAGAGTCCGCCGCAGGTCACGATCCCGGCCCGGGTCTTGGATGGGTCGAAGAAGATCTTGCGTCGGGGACCGGACGGCTCGAAGCTGGGCAAGTCGCTGATCGAGCCTCCACGCGCCCGCACCATGCTGAGCGTGTCGTCGAGGAGTACTCGATCGTCCTCGTCGACATAGTGTTCGGTGGTCTGCCTTGCGTCCAGCAGCGCAGCCAATGGGGACTCGATCCTGGCAGACCCGAGCGTCTTGATCGACAGATCTGGGCCACCCGCAACGGTGATCCGCTGGCGCGCGGCACGCAGGGCCGCGATCCCGTGCACCCCACTGGTCACCTGATGCTCCCTCGGTTGCGCTGTGGCCGCCCGCGCCGATGAGAACGTGACCTTCGTGCTACCAGCATGCACGCGCCAGGTCGGCGGCGACAACCCCGCCTGGCGACCTTCCCGGGCTACACGGTCCGAATCCACGCTCGGCGACATCTCACCGAAGGCGCGCCGGACTGGTTCGGACGCGTCGCTGGGCTTCTCGGCGGCCGCGTCGGGTCATGCCCCACGGCTTGTACACGGAGATGACCGTGGCAGCGAGCACGTTGCTGACGGCGAAGGCGAATCCGCCGACCAGCAAGGTGCGCACCGTCCCGAGCTCAGCGATGCCACCGCCTGAGCCTGCGAGCTGGCCTGACTCGGTCGCAGCGGTCACCACCAAATTGTGTATGAATGAGAATGCGCAGGTAAGCACCACAACGGCGAGTACGAGCTTGGTGAAAACCCAGTAGTGCTTGACGATTCCCCACTTTGTGGTCAGGCTGAACCGCTATCCCGGAGAGGATCGCGCCGAAGCTGGACCAAGGCAGGATTGTTTGGTCGAAAAGTTCCAGCAAACTGTAGCTGTAGTGCGAGGCTGCGACGTCGTCGGTGGTGGCGAGGATGCTCAACGTGATTATGACGGCACCAACGCCGAGCCAACTACCCGAGAAGACCACATGCGTTGTGACCAGTGCTTTCCTCGTCCGCGGAGTGATCTGACCAGCGAGGAGCGCGAGGATGGAGACGGAGAACGCCAGGGCGCCGAGGAGGCCGAGCAAGTCACGCACCGGGGGCAACGTAAGGATCAGCGCGAGGAGGAACAGCAGCCAACCCGCACCGAGGAGTAGTCACCGGGATGGCGCCGATCTTGTCACCAGAATTCCCACCGCCAGGCTGATGGCCGCGCTAGTCAGCCAGAACATGACGCGAGAGGGTGATGTGACGGGAATGATCGGAGGTGCGAGAGCTGCCGCCAGAGAAAATGCCGCGTCACCATGGCTCGACGATTTCGGCGCCGCTATCCGGAATCGCCCGGATCTGACCCTGAGGGCCGTCGCGGACGGGCCCGGCCGAGCCCGGGAATCGTCAACCGGCCAGCCCCCACGGACATCGCTGCGCCGACCGGGCGGTTCACCGCACGTGAGCCACACAGCGGGATGGCAGACCCGGATGGAGTACCCGGCGCCGTAAGGGCGCCGATCGGCCGGTTTTGCGATCCCAGAGTGCGCGTCCCAGACGAGTGCACAGCAGAACCCGGGCTGCTCTTCCGCTATATGGGTGACCACTGGGCGTGGCGTACCGGGTACTGTCTGCCAACCCTGGCATGGTCTACTCAGCACCCGCCGGGCGGCCGCTCGGTGCTGAACCGTGATCAAGCCCCGAGGGGGTTGCGATGACCGCGCTGATCGTGGTCGCCCAAGCGGAGTTGAGCACGAACAACCTCCGCACCTGGATGTTGGACAACGTCGTCCCGCTGATGTTGCTCGCCGTGGCGGTGCTGCTGCTGTGGCTGGGCGGTGGTAAGGGAGACAACGCCGGCGTGATGCGGCGGGTTGGAGGCGTGATCATCGCGTTGGGCATCGTCGGGTTGGCCGTGTCCGGAGCAGGGGTGAACCTCGGAACGTGGATCGCCGGCCTGTTCAGCGGCTGATCGGGGAGTTGAGCGGCTGTTGCGGATTCGCACCGATGACGATGTCTACCGGGTAGACGCGGTCTGGCTCGGGCCACCGAAGGCGACGTTCCCCTGGCGGGCGCGGTATGTGGCCTGGGGCGTGGGCATGGTGGTGTTCCTTGCGGTGCTCGGCATCGAGCGTCAGCTGGGCATCGGTTTCGGCTTCTTCTCGACCGGGTGGGGACTGCTCATCACCATCCTGCTCACCCGGCTAATCGGCTCGCGGATCAGCCACGAACGTCCGCTGACCGCCGTTGGCGCGATGTGGGTCCGCGAGCTCACCGCCCCCCGGAAGAAGACTGCGGCCCGGGGTGGTGCCGCCAGCGCGGCGCAGATCCGTGTCCAACACAGCCGCCCCCGGCCAGGCCAGGGGTCCACTCGTCGGGGGCGTGCCAGGAAGGAGGGTGACGTTGTTCGGGCTCGGACGTCCCCCCCGCAGACGTGAACGCGACCAGCACCCCGCACCGAACAATCAGCGCTCGATGGCCACCGCGCCCGCCGCTCGAGGAGGCTCCAACCGGCGCAGCCACCAGCTCCCCGGAGAAGCCGCCGCCCCCACCTACACCCCCACTATCGGGCTGCGTTCCATCGATGGCCACCTGGTACGCAACGGGCAGGAGGTCTACGCCTGGTACCGGCTCGCTCCGCAGCGCTGGTCGTTCCGCTCGGATTCGCAACGTCAGGACCTGATCCACGCCATCGCCGGCCAGTATGCGGAGTTGCAGGGTCGGTGGCTGCATCTGCGGGTCACCGCCCGCCCGTACCCGATTCGGATGTGGGCTGAGGCGCATGCGCGTAATGCGGTGGGTCGGCTACCTGACACCCCCGGTGCACTCTCCTTCGACGACTACATGGTCGGTGAGCAGCAGCAACTGCTCGGGCATTCGATGGCTGAAAAGGAGGTCTATCTCGGCGTGCAGGTGCAGACCCGGTCCATGGTGGACCGGGTCGTCGAGCGGGCCGCGCCGGTGTTGCGCCGGGTGTTCCCCACCGCAGTCGACGCCGAACTGGTCGCGGTGGACGCCGAGGTCGAGCACCTCGACGGGGTGATCGGTGTCGCTGGGCTGGAGGGTAGGCCGGTCACCGCCGAGGAGATGTCCTGGCTGATGCACCGGTCGTGTTCGCTGGGGCTGCCAGCCCCGCGCAACCTGCCCGTCGTGCCCGGCGCCACCTGGGAGCCCGAGGACCTGGCCAGTTTCACCGACGCCGCGGATTTCCACACCGAGCCCTACGCACCCACCCTCACCGTGCGCGGTCGCACCGGCTCCAACGCCGGGATCGCTCGGCACGTCGTGGTGCTCACTGTGGGACAGATGCACGGGTTGCGGATCCCGGAGATCGACGACCCCTGGGTGCAGCGTTCGGACCGCCTGCCGGCTGGGGTCGAATGGTCAGCACGCATCTACGTACGCCGCCCGGAGGAGGTAGCCGGCGAGCTGCAGCGGCAGATGAACAAGGTGCGCTCCCAGGTGCGCCACTACACCGACGAGCACGACCTCGAACCGCCGCAGAGCCTGGTCCGCCAGGCCGGTCGGGTGCTGGAGATCGATGACGAGATGACGTCGGGTTTCACCGCGATGGGCACCCGGGTGCGTTCGTGGTGGCGGCTGGCGGTCTCGGGCCCCACCGATCGGGATGCGCTGCGGTTGGCCCAGCAGCTACTGGACCTGTACAAGCCCAAGATCGCCATCGAGCATCCCGAGGCGCAGTACGCATTGGCCCGCGAGTTCATCCCGGGCGAGCCGCTGTCCTCGGGCGCCTACCTGCGCCGCGGTTCGGTGATCTGGGCCGCCTCGGCGGTACCCACCGCCACCGCGGAGGTGGGGGACCGGCGCGGCATCCTGCTCGGCGAGACGTGTACCGCCACCCGGCGTCCGGTCGCCTGGGATCCCTGGATGGCTCAGGAGATCCGGGACTCCTCCGGGTTGACCGCGCTGGTGGCCGGGCTCGGCGGTGGCAAGTCGTTCCTCGGCGGCGGCATCGTCTACAAGACACTGCGTTCCGGCGCGTACTGGACCCTGCTGGACCCCTCCGGACCGCTGGCCAAGCTGTGCGAGTTGCCCGAGTTGCGGCCCTACGCCCGGCCGATCAACCTGCTCAACGCTCAGCCCGGCATCCTCAACCCGTACCGGGTGGTCGCCGAGCCTGCACTGGCGCATTTCCTCGATGAGGAGGACCCGGAGCGGTCCTGGCGGCGAGAGAAAGCGTTGACTGCTGCCACCCGGCGCCGGTTGGTCCTCGACGTGCTCACCGGCGTGCTGCCCTTCGAGGTCGCCCGGATGGCCCAGACCCGCATCGTGTTGCTCCGCGCGGTCCGTGCGGTGGGTGGGCGACCTGACGCGCATCCAGGGCAGGTCTTCGAGATGCTGCGCCGTGACCCCTCCGAGCACCACGAGCACGCCACCGTGGTCGCCGACTTCCTCGATGAGATGCGCGAGCGCATGTCGTTGCTCATTCCGGAGAAAGGCGCCGACCCTTACACCGAGGTGCGCGACGACCGGCTCACCGTGCTCACCATGTCCGGGCTGACCCTGCCTAAGGACGCCGTCGGCCGGGAGCACTGGACCGATGCCGAGTCCCTCGGGGTGGAACTGCTCAACCTCGCGGCGTGGCTGACCCAGCGGTCGATCTACGAGCGCCCTCGCGACCAGCGCAAGGGGGTCTGGATCGACGAGGCGTTCTTCTTGTCCGAGGTCCCCACCGGCCGGGTACTGATGAACCGTTTCGCCCGCGACTCCCGCAAGTGGAACGTCCGCGTGCTGCTGTCGTCGCAGATCCCAGCAGACTTCCTCAAGATCCAGGGCTTCGTGTCGCTGCTGGACTCGGTGTTCGTCGGGAGGCTGGACGACGGGCCAGCGCAGGCCGATGCGCTGCGACTGCTCAAGGTGCCCGTCGATGCGGGCTACGAGCAGGTGGTGGCGTCGCTGGGCCGTCGCCCGGGCGGTGAAAGGCTGGCCACCGAACGGGACCGGGCACCTCGGCAGTTCATCTTCGGCGACGGCGCCGGGGGAGTGGAGCGGATCCGGGCGGACTTCTCCGGCGCCCACCTGGAGCACCTGTGCGCCGCGCTGGATACCACCCCGGACGCCCTGCGCGGCGGCATCTCGGCCGGTGAGCTGCCCGGGGCAGCACC
>JBGSWT010000820.1:0-2235 GCA_041751815.1 Pseudonocardiaceae bacterium | reverse complement strand
CCGAGCTCGCCCGCGTCGGGCCCGAGCTCGTGGAGCGCTCCGCCCCCAGGTGGGTCCAGGAGCCCCCGCCGATGTGGTGCCCGGTCAGGTGCCTCGTACGGCGCACCCCGCCGGGAGACACCTCCCGTGCTCGCACCGGGGCGGGAGCCGTCACTCGGAGCCGCCCCTGGCGGAGGTCGTGCAGACTGCGGTCTCAGCGTCTGGACGCGGGCTGCGAACGTGGACTCGTCACCCCGGGGACGTCATCCGCGGTGACCCCGGTCGCGTCTTCAGGTAGCCGTCTGAGCAACCACCACCCGTAGCCGACGAAGCTCAGCACGTAGGCGACGCGGACCTCGAACGGCAGGTTGCCCGGGCTGAGGATCTGGAGGAGATCGCCCAGGGCGTGCACTCCCACCAGAGGCCAGATCGTCCGAAGATGCCATCGCAGTGCGGCGCAGGCGAAGCCGAAGGCCGCTGCGTTGATGGTGATGTAGATCGTGTCGCCCACAGGATGTTCGAACCAGAGACCGCTGAGCGTGTGGCCGGCCCCGAACAGCAGGGCGACCCCGACCGCCGTCCGAACCGGGCCGAACACCGCAAGTACCCGTTGCACCAGACCTCGGCTGAGCGCCTCCTCCGAGATCCCGAGCACCGTGTAGAGGACGGCGGCGCTCAGCAGCTCGCCGGCAGTGCCCACCAGTCCGTCGAGCGAGTAGCTCACGGCCTCCAGCACCAGCGGCGCCACAAGCCACCAGGACCGATCTGGACGCCGCCAGATCAAGCCAGCCGAACGCGTCCAGCCGAGCCAGAGGATCAGCCCGATCGGGACCGCTGCGGCACCGAGGTTGATGAGCGTGTACCCGAGGTCGGGGAACCAGCGCGGCTGCAACGAAGCGATCGTCTCGGCCAGCGCGAACAGCACGGCATGCCAGAGCAGGGTCAACAGGACCGCAGTCAGGATCGGCCGCCGGGTGATCACGGCGCGCGCCCGGTCGGCTCCGGTGCGCACCGCCGCCCCAGGTGTCTGCTCCATGTCCATCGCGTGGCCCCCGACCCGGCTCGAGCAAGCGCCGCAACCTACCGGGCGGGTGGCCGGTGCCGAGAACGGGCGCACCTGTCTGCACGGTCTTCGCGTCGGAAGGGGCGCCGCGAAGAGCACCGAGGGACTGCGCCCTGTCGTTCCTCCCGCGCAGTCGCTCGTCCTCTGCAGTCAAGCCGTTCGCCATCGCAAGGAGGCGGCAGAGAACCAGGGACGCTGCACTCAGACGGTCCGACCGAGCCGGCCCAGCACGATCGTGGTGCGGTCGGCGTCCGCAGGGACGGCGACTCCGGGACGGCAGATCCCCTCCATGTGCAGGGCTTCGCCGAAGCCTTCGGCGCCTTGCTCGATCCGGTCGAGCTCGGCATCACTCAGCTCGGCTGGTAGGCCCGCAGCGCGAGCGAGGTCCCATCGGTGGACGTACATGTCCCACACGTAGAACTGCTCGATGGTCTTACCGACAGTGGTCGGGCCGAAGTGGCCCTCGTACGCCCGTCCGGTCAACGCCTCGTCCGCGACGGCGTCCAGCACCTGCTCGGCATGGTGACGCCAGACGTCCGCCGCATGCCCGTCGAGGTCTGGGGCGGCTCCGAGGTCGACGCCGTGCCCGTCGAGCATCTCGCGCTGCGTCTGCACCATGTGCACGACGACGTCGCGAGCGGTCCAGCCCTCGCACGGCGACGGGGCGTCCCAACCGTCCGGGGGCACGGCTTCGACAACGGCGGTGAGCGGGCGGAGCGCCGCTCGGTACTGGTCTGCGGTGCTCGTCATGTCGCGGACGGTAGGGCTTGCGGCATGCTGATCACTTGATGAAACCCGACAGCAGCCGCGCTGGTCGCGACCCGATCGAACGCGCGCATCTGAAGGATCCGCGTGACGCCTCGCACGTGATGCACCGGTACGCCCCGGGTGAGGACCTGACGAGTCTGCTGCGCCGGTTCTGGGTCCCGGTCTGGTCCGTGCCGCCGCACCAGGCCGCCCCGCAGAAGGTGCTCCAGTACCCGGTGTGCCTGGTGGTGATCAGCCACGACTACGCGCGCTTCTACGGCGTGACCGCCGGTGCGTCGACCGTCGATCTCTCCGGCAGCGGCTGGGCGTTCGGTACCATGCTCCAGCCCGCCGCGGGACGGATGCTGTGGCAGCGCCCGGTGTCCGAGCTGACCGATCGCCACGTCACCATCGACGACGTGCCCGGTCTCGCGGGCGCCGAGGTG
>JBGSWT010000819.1:0-3393 GCA_041751815.1 Pseudonocardiaceae bacterium | reverse complement strand
GAGCACCAGCGCCCGTGTGCCGGTCAGACCAGGCCGATCAGCGTAGGCCCGCGCGTTGGCCGCATCGGCGAGGACTTCAGAGACCACCGAGGCACCCGCGGCGTCGATTCCGGTCTCGGTGTGCACCCGTTTACCGACCCGCAGCGCCTGTTGCACGGTCTCGTGCAGGGTGCGCCCGACGGTGCCGGCCTGCTCAGCCCCTGCGTACGCGACGCGTAGCTGACCAAGGATCTGCGGCTCGCCGACGACCATCGAATCAAGCCCGGAGGCCACCGAGAACAGGTGTTCCACCCCGGCCGCCGCGTAATGCACGTAGAGGTGGTCGGACAACTGGTCCAGCGCCATCGCGGACTGGCGGGCCAGCACGTCGGTGATGTCAGCCAGGCCGCCGTGGAAGGTCTGCACCACCGCGTAAACCTCGACCCGGTTGCAGGTGGATAGCAGCAGCGCTTCGGCGATGTGCTCGCGCTCGAGCAGCTCGGCGAGGACCTTGTCGGCGTCCGTGGCGGGCACCGCGGCTGCCTCCAGCACCGCAACGGGCGCGCTGCGGTGGGACAGCCCGACGACCAACAGGCTCATCGGCCCACCGCGATCTCGGCAGAATCGCTGACCGGTGCGACCACCCGCAGTGCCCCGTCGGCGCTGGAGTCGACGCTGGAACGGCGGGCCTCGTGGAACGACAGGATCTGCAGCTCCACTGCGAGGTCCACCCTGCGTACCTCGACGTCGTCAGGTACCTGCAGCACCACCGGGGCGAAGTTGAGAATGCACCGGACACCGCCGGCCACCAGCAGCTCACATGCCGACTGAGCAGCGACCGACGGAGTGCAGATCACCCCGATGGTCACTTCTCGCTCGACGCAGACCGCCGGAATGCTGTCGACGTGGTCGACGGCAAGCCCACCGACCGAGATCCCGACCAGGTCCTCGTCGACGTCGAACAACGCCGTGACCGGGAAGCCGCGGTCGGGGAAGCCCCCGTAGTTGGCCAGCGCATGTCCGAGGTTGCCGATGCCGACCACAGCGACACTGTGGTGCCGGGTGAGCCCGAGCAGCCGCTCGATGTGCTCCACGAGCTGCGCCGTGTCGTAGCCCACACCACGAGTGCCGGAGGAACCCACATGGGACAGGTCCTTACGCAGCGTCGCCGAGTTCACTCCGGCCGCGCCCGCGAGCTCCTCACTGGACATCTTGGTCACGCCCTGCTCGATCATCGACGTGAGCACCCGCAAGTAGACGGCAAGGCGGGCGACCGCAGCGTCGGGCACGGCCCTGGAGGGCAGTGCCCCGCCCGGTGTGCCGTACCTGCCGTGCTCGTGCACCGTGCAGATTCCTCTCGGGTCATCTGTTCAACGCCGCTGCTCGCCGGACCCGGCGGCACGCATGTTCGAGCTCGCGGGTCCCCGGTCGACACCGCTGCCCTAGGCGGGCGTCCAGCGATGCGGCTACCACGGTAGCCGCATGTGAACGTAGGAACAAAGTCGCGACTCAGGCCCCTTGCATGCGTCAGGGGCAGCTCCACGATGGAGCTGCCCCTGACGAGTGGGAGCTGTCGCCTAACTCACGAAGCCAGCGACCTCAGGAAGCCGGCGGCGACAGAACCTGCCCGATCACGAACACGGTGGCGTTCTTGGTCGGGATGTTGCCGCACAGCACCTGGGCACCGTTCACGGTCGGCGCCGTCTCGGTACCGGCGATCGTCACCTGGCCGCCCTGCAAGGTCTCAACATTGCCGGCCTGGACAAGCCCCGCGGCGTCATAGCGCTGAGGGACCACGTGGTACTTCAGGATGGTGGCAAGCTGGCTGTCGGCCGACGCCACGTTCGGGTCGGTAGTCAGCTTGTTGATAGTGCCCGGGTTCTTGGCCTCAAGGTCCGCAAAGGCCGGGTCGGCCGGGGCGAACACGGTGATGGCTTCGGCACTGTTCAGAGTGTCACCCAGGTTAGCGGCGGTGACCGCCTTCACCAGGGTGGTGAGCAGCGGGTTGTTGCTGGCCGCAGTAGCCACTGGGTCGTCGACCATGCCTTGCGCCGAGCCCTCGCCTTCGGTCGGAACCTGGCTGCAGGCCGGACCGAAGATGTCCGAAATCTGGGTGACGCCGGTGGTAGCACCGGGTGCCGCTGACTCCGAGGTGGCCTCAGCTTCTGCGCCGGCTGGCGCAGAAGCCGGGGCCTCGGCCGACGGCGTCTCCGCGCTACTGCACGCACCGAGCGCGATGGTCAGGGCGGCCATAGCACCGACCGCAGCCACTCGCTGAATCTTCCTCAAATCGATCTCAACTCCTCATCGGGCTGCCCGGCTGGTCCGGGCCTCTCTTGTATTACTTCGGTGGCCCCCAGTGCGGGGTTCACGTCAGGCGTATTACGAATAGGACACATCTGCCCAGCAGTCGGTCCGTCCTCTGTGGTCCCTATCGGGTCCTTATCGGACGGTGAACTGTACAGAGTGCCATCCGCTGGCGCCGTCCGGGATTGGCGCGGCCCGGTCCACGGTCTGGGTATATCCGGTCTTGTCCGTCGCGCGAACCTCCGCGACGTGGCTGCCAGGTTCCCACCGGCCCGGCAGTCTAAACATCCGCCAAGTGTCCACGTTGACCTCAGTGGACAACTCCGCGGGCCGCCACTCGCCCCGGTCGATCCGAACCTCGACCTTCTCGACGCCCTTCGTTTGCGCCCACGCGACGCCCGTGATCGGAGTATCCGGGCTGATCCGCTCGAACGAGCCGGGACTGTCGATTCGGGACATCGTCTTGATCGGTGCCCGCTGCGCCCAGTCGCGTTGCAGCCAGTAGGCCTGCTTGGCGTCGAACGTGGTGAGCTCCATATCGGTGATCCACTTGGTCGCCGACACGAAACCGTAAAGTCCAGGGACGATCATCCGAACCGGGAAGCCGTGCTCGATCGGCAACGGCTCTCGATTCATCGCGATCACCAGCATGGCCTCCCGACCCGGGTCGGCGAGGACCTCGGTTGGGCTGCCACAGGTCCACCCATCGACGCTGGTGGTGAATACCTGATCGGCGCCACGTTGCACGCCGGCCTCTTTGAGGATGTCGGCCAGCAGCACGCCGGTGAAGTTCGAGGTGGAGATGTAGGGGCCACCAACCTCGTTGGACACGCAGGTCATGGTCATGGTGCGCTCGACGAGCCGGCGGGAGGTCAGGTCCGCCCAGTCTAGGTTGAGTTCCCGGTCGACCATCCCGTGCACCCGCAATCGCCAGTCTTCGGCGCGCAACTGTGGCAGCGTGAGGTTGACGTCAACTCGGTAGAAATCTTGGTTCGGGGTGATGAAGGTCGGCGACCCGTCGGCAACGAAGTCCGCCCCGGCCGGGATCGGCGGCGCGGGGACCGCGGGCACGATCCGGCCCACCGCAGCGCGGGAGCTTTCCACGCC
>JBGSWT010000818.1:0-2359 GCA_041751815.1 Pseudonocardiaceae bacterium | reverse complement strand
CGTGACCAGCACCCCCAACGACACCTGGTCCGGCCGCACCACCACACCCTCGTCCATGATCGCCGACCGTGCCACCCACCCTGGCCAACATCACGGCGCCACGCCGAGCGCACCGAGAAACCCCACGTCAGAGCCATGATCTACTTAAGCTACGTGGCATTGGCTCTTGCCCGCGCCACCGAGGCCGTCCAGGGTGACGAAGACGCCACGGTGCCCGGTCGTCATGCCGCTCCGCCGATGCTTGACCCCGCGAGCGGGTCTTCGGTGCCGATGCTTGACCCCGCGAGCGGGTCTTCGGTCGCCTTGCGTGCGTACTGCTCGCGCGACAGGGCGACGAGATTGGCGCGCACGTAGTCGATCGGCGCCGCGGACAGTTGGAGGTTGACCGAAAAATTGAACTCGTCGCGTTCTCGCATCGACTCGTCCACACCCGCGTCGGTGAGGTCGACGGCGGTGTAGTTGAGCAGTTGGTCAGCGGTGTAGCGCCCGGTGACCATGAGTCGGTGCCAGTCGGGAGTACCGGGGTAGGGCCGATACTCGAACGCAGACGCGCGGAATCGCCCGGGCAAGGGGTCGGTCAACTCCCATAGGTCCTGCACCAGGCGGACAGTGGTGTCGATTTCTTCGTTGGTTTCAGTGGGGAATCCGAGGATGAAGTAGCCCTTGACATTGATTCCACGCTCGGTCAGCCGCCGGACGACCGTGTGCGTCATGCCAGGGTTGATGCGCTTGTCGATCAGCGTCAGCAGCCGCTCGCTGCCGGACTCGACGCCGAGCGCGACTTCTCGCAATCCGTTGTTTGCCAAGGTATCCAAGGTGCTGTCGCTGGCGCGATGCAGGACGTTGATCCGGCCAGTGGCGTCCCATGCGGCCCAGGTCCCCACTCGCTCAGCGGTGAACGCACCCATCATGTGCTCGATCACCCTTCGCGCACCGAGAAAAAGATCATCGACGAACCGGAACGCCGTCACGCCCGTGTCTCGGAGCTGGTGCATCTCGGCGAGGATGCTGTGTGGGTCCCGGGTGCGGATGGAGATGTCCGGGTTTGCCGACACGGCCGCGCCGCAGAACGAGCAGTTGTACGGGCAGCCCCGCGCGCCAACCATGTTGGCCTCCAAGCGCCCGGCCTCGAAGTGCGGGTCCTGGGCCAGAAAACGGCGGTCCACGAACGGCAGCGCGTCAATATCCGGCGCGAGGTGGTGCAAGTTGCCCGGTGTACCACCGGTGACCGGAGTTTTCAAGATCGGGTCCAGCCACATCACGCCGGGCAGGTCGGCGCGGACGCGGTAGTCGGAGAGGAGTTCGGCTACGCGGGTTTCTCCTTCCCCCAACACCAAAGCAGCGCAGCGGGCCATACGTGGGTCGGTGAGGATTTCGGTGGGCATGGCTTTGGCTTGATGTCCCCCAATCATGATCTTGATGTCGGGTCCGAGGCTGGCGGCGATGCGAGCGCTGATCTTGTAGGTCGGCGCCAGCAGGTTGAATCCCGCCCACCGGGGAGCCAGGTCGTTGATGATTCGGATGGTGTGCTCAATTCCAAGGCCGTGGGCCTCCGCGTCCAGCACGCCGACGTTGAAGCCACGCGAGGCGGCATAGGTAGCGAGGTAACCCATGCCGAGTACAGGCAGGGTGAAGTCATTGACGCGCGGGCGCTGGGCATAGTCGCGCAGCGGCGCGTTGACTAACAACGCATCCAGTGTGCGCGTGAGGTCGGCTCCAGCGATGAGCTCAAAAAGCGGCTGCTCCAGCGTTTCTGGCATGTCGAACTCCCCAAGCAAGCGTGAGCAGTGTCCACGCGGACAACTGGTCTCCTGCCAACCGTGCCCATACGCGGGCGAACTCTGGCTCCGTTTCGGGCCAGGTTCGCCCGGGTGCCAGACGTTTCGCCCAGGTGCGCACGGCAAGGTCGGCGAATGGATACAAGGAGTAGTCGTTGGTGAGGTCTGCGACGCTCGCGCCGGCCGTCCACGGCCCGATGCGTCGCACTGCCTGAACCTCGTTCACCAACGCGGTCGGGTCGAGTTCGGCCCACGTCGGACCGAACTCGAGACAGGCTTCGGCGGCAGCTTGCAGCGGGCGGCGTTTGAACGCCATTCCCAGGCGCGTGAACGCGGCATCCGGCAGGGCCAGCACCGCGTGTGGTGTCGGGAACAGCCACGTCTGGCCGAGGGGAGTGCTCACGGGCTCGCCATGGGCGTGGCAGAAGGCGCGGTAGAGCTTGCGTGCCTGGCCGGCACGGATGACCTGTCGCACGATCGAGGTCGCCAGGGCATCCCACACGTCGGGGTTGCGCCAGCGCGCCACCGTCCCCGCCTCCAGCAGCGGGACGACCACGGCCTTCGGGCCGGTCAACGTCGCA
>JBGSWT010000817.1:0-6447 GCA_041751815.1 Pseudonocardiaceae bacterium | reverse complement strand
GGGGCGAGCGGGCCAGCGCTGATCCCGGTGCTGCGCGACACCGGGCTGGCCCTGCTGGTGTGGGCGGCTGCCACCGCTGCCGCGCTGGCCGTCTGAGATTCCCACTCGACCGGCCGCTCGGCGATGAACGCAGGTCACAGTGGTTCTTGCTCGCCACGGAGCTGGTTGCGTAGCCGCTCGCGCTCCGACCGGCGGCGCGCCCCGGCCGCTGCCATCCCGGCGTTCACCCGTAGCCGCAAGGAGCGCAGCAGCACCATCGATAGCGGCAGCGCCACCACCAGGGCCAGCAGGACCGCCACCAGCAGCGGCACCCTGGCCAGTACCAACAACAGCGCCAGCACGGCCACCAGTGCCAGCCGAGCCGCACTGTAGAGCGCGACGTCGCGGATGAGCGCGGAGCCGGTCGGGGGAATCTGGGGTTCGCCCACGACCGCCCAGCCTAAACACCCGGCCTCAGCCGCGCCGTCGGCCGGCCGTCTGACTCCCGGACAGCACCGATTGGGACGTTCATCCCATTACCGGCGCTTTACCTCGACACAACCGTTCGAGTACCTGCCGCACGACCTGTCACGATAAGCCCGAAAGATCCCTACTGAGAGGTCGACGAGTCGGGGAGGCCCGCAATGACCCAACTATCAGCCACTGAGCGCCTACTCACGCCCGGGGAGGTCGCTGCACTGTTCCGGGTGGATCCAAAGACCGTCACCCGGTGGGCCTCCGCCGGGCGGATCGGCTCGATCAGAACCCCCGGCGGGCACCGGCGGTTCCGCGAAGCCGAAGTCCGCGCGCTGCTCGCCTCGCTCACCACCCCGGCGCCGAGATCCGAAGTAAGAGCGGGCGCCGTGAAATCGGGGTGAGGTCCGCTCGTCTGCTGCGTTGAACGCCACTACGCTCGGTGGTACCTGAGGAGGTGGCTGGCGTGCAGTACGCAATGGCGGCAATCGGGCTGGCAGCGGTCACCGCGCTGCTGTGGAAGGCGTTCGGCCCGCAGCACCCGGCCGCGCGCCCGGTGCTGGCACCCGACGACGATCCGGAGTTCCTCCGGGGCTTGAACCGGAAACGTCCGGAGCCCGGCGACGAGTGATGACGTGCTAGCGGAGGGAAGGGCCGCGGGTGATCGCGTGCGGGAAGTCGTCGGCGACGGTCGCCGCCAGCTCCAGGGCGGCCACCCGGGCGCCCTGACCGAGACGGTCGAGTTCGATCTCGCCGCCCTCCTCGAGGTGCTCGTCGAAGGGCATCCGGCACACCGATCGGCACCGAGCAGCGAAATGAGTGGCGACCCGGTCCAGGTCCACCTTGCCCGCGGCAGGCCGCACCGAGTTGATCACAGCAACCGAGCGGCCGACCAGCTCGCGATATCCGTGCGCGTCCAGCCAGTCCAGGGTGGCTGACGCCGAACGTGCGCCGTCGATCGAGCCGGACGAGACGATCACCAACGAGTGCGCCAGGTCCAGCACGCCTTTCATCGCCGAGTGCATCAGCCCGGTCCCGCAATCGGTGAGCACGATGTTGTAGAAGTGCTCGAGCAGGTTCACCGTGCGCCGGTAGTCTTCCTCGCTGTAGGCCTGCGAGACCGCCGGATCCTGCTCGCTGGCCAGGATCTCGAGCCGGCTGGGGCCTTGCGAGGTGTAGGAACGGATGTCGGAGTAGCGCCGGATCCGGTCCGCGTCGCGCAGCAGATGCCGCACGGTGGCGGTGGTCTCCAGCGGGATCTTCTGGGCCAGCGTGCCCCGGTCGGGGTTGGCGTCCACCCCGATCACCCGATCACCGCGCAATGAGGCGAAGGTGGAGCCCAGCGTCGCCGTGATGGTGGTCTTACCAACGCCGCCCTTGAGGCTCAGCATCGCGATCTTGTAGCAGCCTTGCAGCGGCTGGTTGATGCGAGAGATCAGTTCTCGGCGCTGTGCTTCGGAGGGACTCTCCCCGAGGTTGACGGTGCGCCCTGAGGCGATGAACAGCGCCCGTCGCCAACCGGACCGCGGGGGTCTCCTGGTCTGTCGAAGCAGCTGCGCGGAAGACAGGTCATGCGCAGGGTCCACCGGCTGCCCGGGCACCCGGCTGGGGCCGGACAGGCTGCTCGTGGCGGGCTCGTCGGGGCTTCCGATCACGCTCACTTGCCTCCCAATGTCTGCGCGAGTCGGAAAACGACGGTAGTCGCCAGGGTCGCTTCGACCGATCCGGGGGGAGAACGGGAAGTGCGGGCGGCCGCCCTACCCCAGCTCAGTGCCACCGGGCACGACGGCGAAAGGTGAGTTGATCGTAGTCCGGGGCAGGCTTGATGTGTCCGGCATGTGGGGCGGTCCCGGCTAAACAGTCCGAGCAGCTCGACATGGGTGATCATCCAGACCGGGCAGGGGAAGGGGCGGCGGCGCCAGCTCAAGCGGCGGCAGGCGCGGCAGCATTGCGCATTCAGATGAACTCGAGAACGCCGAAGGCGTCGTAGGGCGCGGTCAGCCGGGCCACGGAGCTGGCGGTGCTTCGCGGCCTTTCGACGCTTCTGCGTGGACACGTCGCCGACGGTACAACGGTGCAGCGACAGGGCGACGAAGGACGATCACCCCTGATGAGGACTGTGACGCGCCCGCTCATCGGCAGATGAGTGTGCTGCGGGCTGCCCTACAGCACTCGGGTCGCGGTCCGAAGAGGCATTCGCTTGCGAGAAGCTGATGCACGGATGCCGCCGCCACCCGATGGTGATAAGCGCGCGAGCCACCTATGTGGGTGCCCTTGTACAGCGAGGATGACAGAGAAGGCGACCATCAAACGGTCCCTCCCCGGAAGATCTATCTGGAGCCCCATCCCACCACACCCGACAACTTGTCAGTACCCTGCCGTGGCGCGCCGATGAGCCGGACTGCACCGGCGTCGCCGGTAAAGGGAGTCAGCCGTGGCCCGAGGCTGATCCTCAGTTCAGTGCCTGCAACAAGGCCGCAACGTAACCCGGCGCGAGTGCGCGGATTGTTCGCTCGTCGAGACCACCGGCGAGCGCCGCGATGGCCATCTCGGTGCCGACTGTTGCTCGCGCGCCGAACAGGTTGTCGAGATAGCCCAGGCCGGTCTTGACGACCTTACTCGTCCGGTCGTCGACGAGCAGTTTGCGGAAGCGCTTGGCAACCTCGAGCGGGCCCTCGTCAATCATCATCAGACGGACGACGTCGCCGGCGTCCTTGTCGTTGAGCCTGGACTTGCCTGGCTTCTCGACCCGATCGCGGATCTTGTACGCCTTCGCAACCAGCAGCGCTGCGGGACCTGCGACGCTCGCCATGATCACACGCGTGTCGACATCGGGTTCGAGACTCGCCACAGCCATCAAGTCGTTGTCGACCACGGCGGCCTCGAGGCCGGGCACCCGGCGGGCAGACATCTTGTCGTGTGGAGGGATCTGCACGCTGCGGCGCCCGCCCTCGGACAGACCCTCGGGTACGAGAAGATCGACCGGGATCTTGACCACGCGGTCACCGACGCGTTCATCGCGCGACCAGGAACCGGCAAGGTCGGCGCTGGCGCGCACAAACCCCGCGTTCGTCATCGCCTGCTGCAGCCGGGGTTCGTCGACGAGGTGCTTGGGATCAAGGCCGAGGTCCGCATCGCTCGTGTACGACGCCACCGACAGGTCAAGGTCAACGCTGCGCAGGTAGACCGCCTGCGCTCCGACGATCGTGATCGCATCATCTTGATCGCGAAGTGCCACGAGCGCGTCGAGCAGCACCCGACGGGCAACGACGTAAAGGGCTTGGCGGTCTCCCACGCCCTCAGGAACCTGCGACACAGTTCCGTCCTGGTGTCATCGGACGGCCTTCGGCAGGCCGATCGCCCTCCGAGTTTGGCCGATCAGGTAGAGCAAGATCGTGACCTCGAAGTGGACTCGGCCCGCGCCACTCGTCCTCGTGGCCGGTCATCCACTCAAGAAGCGCTTCGCCTTCGGCGGGGAGGCGACCAGGCCCGCTCAGGCAGTCCAATACGAGCTGACTGAGCCCGACGATGGGAACGCCATCTACGCGCTCGGGATGCGGTCGGTCCATTGCTCCGTGGCTCATGGGCTGCAGCAGCAAGACGTCGACACTTGCCTGATCGACCCTCAGCAGCCCAAGATCTTGTGCAACCTCATCCACCACGCGGGGCCCCGGGGGGACGTAAAGCATCAGCGCGCCTCCCACGGTGATCGGCGCGAAACCCTGCGCGGCGAAGGACCCCGTGGCGAGGACCTGGTGACGGATCTTGTTGTCTCGGAGAGCGCTGAGCGTCCGATCGAGTCCAATCCTCGTGATCGTCGGCGAGACGTGGTTGGCCTTCATTAGCTGATACGTCTCGGCTCGAGATCGCAGCAGTCCCTCCCAGTCGATCTTGATGATCACGTGCTTGCTGCGACGGATCAGCGCCTCCTCGCCGAGCAACTCGAGAAGCCGTGAGACGTAGCTCTCGCTGATCCCGGTCGCTTTGGCCAGCTCAGCTGCGCGCCGAGGCTCTCGAAAGTCGACAAGCTCGCGGACGAGCCGACCGGCCCGTGGCCCCGACAACCCCCGCCGCCCGCGGCTCGGCGGCCTGGGATCGCGCTGATCGCCATCGGTCCTAATCCGCACCACTGGATCGTCAATGCTGATCGAGACGTTGCCAGTCAGATCAAGGTAGCCAAGACCTTGCTCCTCGAGCACCCTACGAGTCCGTGGGCTCAGCCATGGCGAGATTACAAGCGCCGCCGCATCGCCACCTCGTTGCCGGCGAGCGAGCTCGAGCCGCGGACCGACCGCTCTGGCCGCGTCCGATGGGGTCAGGTTCGACTTCGCCTCGACGATCATCACGACCTGCTGACCGCCGGGATGCCCCACCCGCAGGAGTGCATCGATCCCGCGATCAACTGGTTCTGTCTCGTCCTCCTGCTGCCGGAGCCACCAACCCTCGCCGAGCAAGTCCATGAGCTGCGTGATCCCCTGCTCCAGCAGGTCGCGTTCACTGAGCTCAAGCCCGGTCATAGCACCATACTAGAGCAGAGACTTGCCAGATTTCGCAAGTTGCCCAATATGGACAAGGTAAGACTCTAGGCAAGTGCTGCCAGTCAACGGGATCCGGTAGTGCAACCAGACCCAGTGGCTGATGATCTCTACCGGGGATCGACGGCCCTCATGTTAAAGAGAACACGGCGACCATCAACGGCCACTCCCCGAAATTCTACCGGGAGCACATCCCACCGCACCCAACAACGCTTTCACCCGTCGGCAACTCGGCCAGCCCTACATCTTGGCAGCAACGGCACGCGCGACGGCGGTTTCAACTGCATTCGGCCTCACCACGCCGCCGCAATCAAACTTCCCCGCACCGCCCAAACCCAATACAACACCGGTCCACCACTACCCGCCAGGACCAGATTGCAGCCCGGCGACCTCTCGACCACCCTGTCAAGATCAATAGATCCGCGCACACGGCGGCGGCATGAGCGGGCGACCAAGTGGGTTACGTTTGGCCGGAAACTGTGGTGGCAGCCTGGTTGAGGGAGACCATGAATGATCGAAGTCTCGCCACGGCTGTGACGGTGGTGCTCTTTGCTGCCGTGGTTTTTGGTGGGGCGCTGCCGCTGTGCAGCATCTTTGGACCCGCCCCGGCCAGCTCACCGCCTCATACGTCCGTGAGCTCCACGTGCACTGTTACCGGATGCTCGGCTCGCTCACCGACTCAGACGATCTGCTTTCAGGAGACGCTCATCGCGGCCTGGCGCGGGCTGGACGGCTTCGCGGACCTCGCCTCGATCCGAGCCTGGCTCTACCGCATCGCGACCAACCGCTGCCTCAACGTCATCCGCAATACCAAGCGCCTCGTCGCCACTACACCGGTTTCACCATTCCACCCGTCCGACCCGTCTCGCCGCAGCAAGATGACCTGGCTGTAGCCCTACCCGGACACCTGGATCAAGGAACTCGCCGAGGCCACCCCCGGGCCCGCTGCACGGTTCGGGACGCCTGGCTGACCATGCCCCGGCGCCGCACGAATACCTCGGCTCCAACGCGATCGCAGCCTTCCTGCGCGCGAGCACCGACTGGCGCGACCGACATCCGCTCACGGTCGTGCCCACGCGAGCAAACGGCCAGCCCGCACTTCGGGCGCCTGACCCGGCGATCTTGCTCGTCGCAGATATGGATCCACGAGCGGAGCATTGGCCTCAGTCGACACGGTGGTCGGTCGCGGGCTGTGCCGACTAGGATCTTCAATCAGCGTCGCGTGCCGGTGGCGGTCTGCGTCAGGCATGGAGGCGCCGAAGCGTGAAGGATGGTCGCAGCCATCTCCGCTCCTTCTGTTGATCTTGTCCTCGACATCTCCACCCATCCCGCCGCTCCGGGCTACTCCGGGGCCAGACCCGCGGTGCTCGTGCTGCCCGGGGGCGGCTTCCCGGTCCACACCGAGCACGAGGGCGAGGGGTACGCCCGCCGCGGTGAACACGGCGTGGCCGTCGAGCCC
>JBGSWT010000816.1:0-5022 GCA_041751815.1 Pseudonocardiaceae bacterium | reverse complement strand
TACGCGCGCACCTTGGTGCGTGGTAGCGCGGCGACGGCTGGGTGCTCGAATTCGCTCGTCATCCGTTCGTCCCCCCGTTAGAGGCGAAGTCGCAGACGGTCTCGGCAATGTGCTCGACCTGCGCGTCGGTCAGGTGCGGGTAGACGGGGATGGCCAGCGTGTGCTGGCTGGCTTGCTCGGCATGTGGCCACCGCTGGCCCTCGGCGGCGAACCCGGCGAACGCGGGCTGATGTGGCAGCGGCGACGGGTAGTACACGTGGCTGGCGACTCCCCGCGCGGCCAGGTGCGCCGCCAACTCGTCGCGCCGCGGCGTAAGCAGTGAGTAAACGTAGTAGCAGCGGCCGTTGCGCCCAGGAGGCGGGGCGAGCACACCATGGTCCTGCAACGGCGCGAACCGCTCGGTGTAGTACCCGGCGATCCGGGCCCGCCGCTCCAGACGGGCAGCCAGACCCGGCAGCCGGTGGAGCTGGAAGGCCGCGAGGATCTCGTCGAAACGGCTGTTGTAGCCGATGCGGTGATGCAGGAACCGCTGCTTGCCGTCCTGGCCGTGGTTGCGCAGCATCCTGACGGTGCGGCCGAGCTCTGGGTCATCGGTCACCACGACCCCGCCCTCGCCGGCTGTGCCGAAGGTCTTGACCTGGACGAAGGAGAACACGCCGGCCTCACCCCACAATCCGGCGGGGCGGCCGTCGAGCACCGCACCCTGAGCGACCGCCGAGTCCTCCACGAGGCGCACCTGGTGCCGCGCGGCGATCTCGCGCATCCGCGGCATGTCGGCCATGACCGAGAACATGTGCGCCGGCATGAGCGCCCGGGTCTTCCCGGTGATCAAACGCTCCATCTCGTCCGGGTCCGCGACCATGGTCCACGGGTCGATGTCAGCGAACACCGGCGTCGCCCCGAGGTTGCACACCGTGCTCGCCAGCGGCGCACAGCCGAATGCCGGCACCACGACCTCATCCCCGGATCCGACGCCCATGGCGTGCAGGATCATCGTGAGCGCTGCCGTGCCGCTCCCGCATGCGACGACGTCCGCCGCTCCCATGCAGGCACGCAGCGCCTCCTCGAACCGGGCCGTGCAGTCACCGAGGATGAATCGCTGCTCCGGCCTGGCGCCGATGTCGCGCACGATGTCGAGCAGCGCGTCCCGGTCCCCTTCGAAAAGGTCGGGAGGGAAGAACGGGATCATCGCCGCCGGCCCCCTGTTTGGAAGCGGCCCGTGAAGAAGCGGCGGATCACGTCGCACACCCGGTCGACGGCGCGCAAGGACAGGTCTGGGTACAGCGGAAGGGCGATCGCCCGGTCGCAGGCCGCCTCCGCATGGGGAAAATCCCCCCGGGAGTAACCGAGGTCTGCGAAGCACGGCTGCAGGTGCAGGGGGGTTGGGTAGTACGTTTCGGTCCCCACCCCCTGGTCGGCCAGGTAGACGGCCAACTCGTCGCGGCGCTCCACCTCGATCAAGTAGACATAGAAGACGGGGTTCGTCGCTGCCGTCCGGTGCGCGATTGCCGGCAGCCGCACGACACCAGGGATTCCCTGCAACCGCTCGGTGTAGGCGGCGGCCAGCTGGCCCCGGCGGGCGATCTCGTCGTCGACGCGCGTGAGCTTGGCTGTGAGCACCGCCGCCTGAATGTCGTCCATCTTGCTGTTGACACCAGAAACTGCCGTGGCGTTGGAGATCAGGGCGAAGTTGTCGAGCGTCTGACCGAAGCGGCCATGGTGACGCAGCGCCGCCGCCGTCTGGGCCACCTGCGGATCGTCGGTGAGGATCGCACCCGCGTCACCGATCGCGCCGAGCGTCTTGGTGGGAAAGAACGACAGCACCCCGCCGGCCCCGAGCAGCCCGGCATGGACTCCGTCCAAGCGCATGCCGAGCGCTTCGGCGCTGTCCTCCACAACGGTCAACCCATGCCGCGCCGCCACCTCGAGCACACCATGCATGTCAGCCATCTGGCAGAACAGGTGGACGGGCATGACCATGCTGGTGCGCGAGGTCACGGTCTGGTCCAACGACTGCGCATCGATCGCATAGGTGAGCGGGTCGATATCGGCGAAGACCGGCTGCCCGCTGGCAAGCACGACCGAGGACGCCGACGCGATGAAGCTGAAGGCCGGCACGATCACCTGATCCCCCGGCCGCAGGCCGCAGGCCCGCAGCAGCAGGACCAGCGCGTCGGTACCGGAGTTGACACCCACCACGTGCCGGGCGCCGGTCCACTCGGCGAGCGCGGCTTCGAACTCGGCCACCTTGTGCCCGTGCGAGTACTTGCCGCGATCCATGACGTCGTGCAGATGAGCACGGATGAGCGGCCACAGCGCTTCGAACGTCGACGCTTGCGTGAAAAATGGCACCGAAAAATGTGTGGCGCAGTCTTGAGGTTCGGCATCTGATAAGTAGGAAAAGCGCTTCATTCCCCCTCCTCCGATAAGTGATCGTGCCGAGAGTTGAGGGACTTGTCAAGATTTTTCTCGGAAAGCGCTAACTTAGTACTTAAGGTACTGAATCAACCCATAGCAACCCGGTCAGAGTCAGTACGGCAAGGGTGACGACTGCAGGAAAGTATAACGGTAGTATCCGAACAGCAGAGGCAATTAGTGGTCACGAGTCGCAATGCGGAACGTTCAAAATAATGTAACGCGACATAGCGAAGAGGGAGACGAATGCACGTGGAATCAGCGGTGCGGCAGGTGTGCTGCAGAAGCTAGCTGGACACAATACCGAGAGGGTTGTCGTGTTCCAAACGCTCATCGTTGGCCTAGGCCGATCAGGAAGAGGCCTTCATCTGCCGGTGCTGTTCCGAGCCCGGGCGATGCAGGCCTCCAAGCATTTGTTCGATGATCGACCGATCGTCGCGTTCGACCCGTGGGGCACCCAGGCCGAGCTTCCTGGTGTGGTGCGGGTCCGATCGTTGGCGCAGGCCGGCGAGATGGCCGACCCTGACCGGACGGTCGTGCACCTGTGTAGCCCCCCGGCCACGCGAATCGAGATGCTGGAGCAGCTCGGCCAGCTTGGTTTCCAGAAGATCGTCGTGGAAAAGCCGCTCGCGGTTGACGAGCAGGACCTTGCCGAGATCGCTCGGCTCCGCCGGCATTGGAATCTCGACTTGATGGTGGTGGCGCCGTGGCTCGCCAGTGCGCTCACCCACCACATCCTCCAGATCCTGCGCAGCGGTGAGTTCGGCGCACTCCGATCGGTGTTCGTGGTCCAACGCAAACCCCGCTTCACCCGGTCACTTGCCGGGTGCGGCCATCCCACTGCATTCGACATCGAGATGCCGCACTCTGTCGGTGTTGCTCTCGCGATCGCGGGTAGCGCCAAGGTCTGCCACGCCCAATTGACCGACATGAGGTTCGAGGACCTGGTGATTGCGCGGCTGGGCAGCGCGTGGCTGTCGCTCGATCACGAGAGCGGGGTTCGCACGGAGATCCTCTCCGACCTGACGTCACCGACGCGGGAACGCCGGATCACCCTGAAGTTGGAACGGGGCACGCTGATCGGCCATTACTCGAATAGCGAAGCCGACCACACCTCACAGCTGAGTACCACCGTCGGGGGGCGCGAGACACGTTCGGTATTCCACGACGATGCGCTGACTATTTTCATCCTGCGGACCTACGAGCACTTCGCCGCGCCTGGCCGCGACAACGACGACCTCAGGCTGAATGCCGAGGTGGTCCGGCTGCTCAGCGACGCGAAACGCCTCTGCATGGCCAACAAACAGGTCAAGGCTGACCTGCTCCCCCACCGGTACGACAGGAACGGATGGGGTCAACGTGCCCACTGACATCTCCTACGCCGGGATCGGGGACGAGGCCGGTGTCAGTCTGCAGAGCCAGATGGACGCGCTCGCCCGGCTCGGCTGGAGTGGGATCGAACTGCGCACGGTCGACGGTATCGCGGTCGCAGACCTCGACAATCGGGCTTTCGCCCGGCTCGCCGACTCCCTGGCGGCCCAGGGACTGACCGTCGCCGGTGTCGCCTCGCGGATCGGCAACTGGTCACGACCGATCACCGGAGCCTTCGACCGAGACCTGGACGAGCTCGCCGTCCTCACCCACCGGTGCGCCGCCCTCGGCACCCGTTACATCCGGGTCATGTCCTACCTCAACGCCGGTCTCGACGAGCCCGAATGGGGACGGCGGGCGGTGGATCGGATGCGCGAGCTGGCCAGCCGGGCCGAACGGGCCGACCTCGTCCTGCTCCACGAGAACTGCACCGGTTGGGCGGCGACGATCGCCGAACGCATGCTGGTCCTGCTGGACGGAGTAGGCAGTCCGGCCCTTCGCCTGCTGTTCGACACGGGCAACGGCATCGCCTACGGCTACGAGGCGTACGACATGCTGGCCGACATCCTCAGCCACGTGGCGCACGTGCACGTCAAGGACGCCGAAGGCAGCGCGGCTGACCCCGTCTACACGCTGCCGGGCGCGGGGCAGGCCCGGGTAGCCGGCTGCCTACGTCTGCTGCTCGGCAGCGGGTACACCGGCGCGTGGTCCATCGAGCCGCACCTGAGCCTGCGACCGCACGAGTCCGTGCCGGCAGACGACCAGGCTGGCCAGGATCGCTTCAACGGTTTTGTCGCCAGCGGCCTGGCGCTGCAACAGTTGGTGCACGACCAGGTGTTGCCGGCCTTTCCGGCGTGGAAGGCAGCTCCCGGTGGGCTCGTTCATGTCTAGCCGCAGCGGCCTGCTTGAGGCCGATCGCGACCTGTTGTTGCACCTGCTCCGGATGCCTACCGCAGGGCCGCTGGAGACCGGGCCGGAGGGTCCGCCGCCACGGCTGTGGGAAGCACAACATGCCTACGCCGACGCCGCGGCGGGGCTGGGATTCATCCCCGTCCACCACGCCGCGGTGCAGCCGGCGGAAGTCCAGCGCAACGACGTGCCGCTGGCGGTCAGCCGAGCGATCGCCAGGATTCCCGGCTTCCTGGACGAGCAGCCCAGCCTCGTGCTGCGGCTGGGGCCAGCACTGCCCCGTGAAGCAACGGTCATGTTCAACGTCCATCTGGACACCGTCTCGGG
>JBGSWT010000815.1:0-5050 GCA_041751815.1 Pseudonocardiaceae bacterium | reverse complement strand
GGCGCCGCAGTGGTCGCGGGTGCAGCCGCTTGGGTACACCCGTCGTTGGTCAGCTCGTGGAGCACCGCGGGCGCCGTTCCGAGCGCATCGCTGAGCTGGCCGCGCACTACGGGGCATGCTGACCGAGCCCCGCGACTGCTGACCGGCCAGTCAGCACCTGGTCATGCAATTGACCTGCGTTTCCGACCGAGACGGCAGATCCCGGTCAGCGGCAGTGCCAGCACGCTGACCAGCGGCTATTACTAAACTGAAGATCATCAGTGTCTCGGATACCGAAATCGGGCAAATCCCCAGGACGGCGGCCCCAGAGGTAGTCCATGCGCACAGGTGAGTAGGTCAACATCCGGGGGTCTACTCGTATACTCAGTGCCGTCTACCCGTAGCCCCGCCCCGTAGACCCCCCACAGGGCTCTGACCACCGGGGTACTCACTCAGAGCGGACTCGCACCCGCCGCGGCGGCCGCGCCCACCACCAGCACCAGCGGCCAGAACGCCACGGCGAAGACACCGAGGATGACACCAGCTACCGCCATGCCTTTGTTTGTCGCCCGGCCCTGGTTGGCGTAGAACCACCCGATACCGCCGAACACGACACCCAGCACGCCGAGGATGAAACCAAGACCGGGTACCCAGGCCAGGCAGGCGCCGATGATGCCGGTCACCAGGCCGGTGATGCCCATACCGTTGGAGGGAGTAGATGAGGCAACGGGATAGGGGTAGGGCTGCGGATCAGGGGTCGGGGACTGTGGGGTGGTCGGGGTAGTCATGGCGCTGACCCTTCGGGTGGGTTGAATCGAGCGTCCTCAAAATCAAGGGCGATTTCCAGGAGGTAATTGACGGCACCGTTGCGGCTACGCCTAGTACGCGTTGCGTAGGCGTCGAGGCGAGCTAGGAAGTCGTGGTCGACGCGGAAGGTGGTGACCTTCGGTGCGGTTGCGGTCGTGCGGCGCGCTAGCGCCTCGCAGTCATCGTGCTTGCGTGGCGCTATCACGCCTATTCATCGTTGGCAGCGGGAGAGTGTTACGCCCTTGGAGGGTTAATGCTCGTTAATGGCTCACCTGGTCACAAAGGGTAAGCGGAACGGCTTATGGGAAGCGAAACTGGCCGTATAGAGGATCGCGCGTACGCGCGTCAGGGGGCGCGGCTACGCATGAGGCCCCTGGCCGCTGTCCTTAAGCGGAATTCCCCTCCCGCGTTCCTCTATCGCTGCTCTGCGTGACCGGCCCACCCGGGCCACGGTGCCCGCCGCGACCTGGTGAGTCCCTTCGGCCAAGCTCGCGGTGAGGTCCTGCCAGCGCCTCGGCGGCGCGAGCACCAAACCAGCCCGGGAAGTTTTCGGGTTTCCGCGTCTCCAGCACGCGGTCTCCTCTGAATTTTACGGGCGGGTAACGATCGGCCGGGGATTTACGACTTAATCAGTGACGGTCCAGCATGGACCAAAAAAGGGAAATCATGGGATTGCGTGTTTCCGTCCCAATCCTGCCCAGTGTCCGCCTATCAGGACCACCGAAGAAGCAAGTACGCCCGTGGCATTGGGCCGCCATTGCCGCGCTGGTTGTCGTGGCTGGATGCGCGTCGGGGGAAGGCCCACCGGCCGAGGCAACATCTTTCGCTTACAGGACAACGCAACCACCATCACCACCACCGCCTCCAGCGCCGCCGGCACAGGCACAACCGGCAGCATCCCAGTGCAACCCGCACTACTCGGGTGCCTGCGTTCCGATCGACCGCGGCGACGTGGACTGCGAAGGCGGAGGCGGCAACGGGCCCGCATACGTTCGGGGTCCGGTCAACGTGGTGGGTGAGGACATTTACGGCCTCGACGCGGACGGCGATGGTGTCGGCTGCGACTTGCGCGTCGACAACGCAGGTCTGGAAGACCTATCCGAGTGCGACCCGCACTACTCAGGTGCCTGCGTTCCGATCGCCAGCGACGTCGACTGCGCAGGAGGAAACGGCAACGGACCCCAATACGTGCGGGGACCGGTCAACGTGGTGGGTGAGGACATTTACGACCTCGACGCGGACGGCGATGGGGTCGGCTGCCAGTCGCGCGTCGTCAACGCAGGTCTGGAAGACCTAGTCGTCCCGGAGGACTGCGAGCAGGTCAACCGCACACAGCCACCGATGACGACGCCGACGCAGAGACCACGACCGACAACGCAGACACCAACACCGACAACGCAGACACCAACGCCGGCGCCGCAGATACCAACGCCAGCACCGCCACGACCGACAACGCAGACGCCACCGGGTGAGGAGACACCATCGGGTGGTGGGGAGACACCACCGGGCGGATCGAGCGAATCGAGCGGCGGCGGATCGAGCGACTAGGACGGTGGACGGTCACATCACGTCCGGTTCGGTGACGACTGTTGTGCACCGAGGGCACGTGTGCACTGGATCTACCGCACGTGCCCCGATGTCGACATCATCATCAAGTCAAACAAACCCCCGGCTGGTCAGTTACCCAACACCCCGACGGCTGCACCACCTGGACCACCCCCACCGGGCATACCTACCACTCCCAACCACCACCACTGACCAACCCCGAACCACTCACCACACCCCCAACACCCGACCCAGACCAACCCCCGCCCTTCTGAGAGGTAATGGTCAACATCGGTATCCTGCCGCGCAGGGCAGCGGACGCCATCATGATCCGAGGTCACGGGCGAGCGCAGACCGTCGCCGGCGTCCACGGCTGGTGCCGGCTTCGTAACGTCGACGAATCCGCTCCGGGTCGACGCCGAGCAGGTATTGCAGCTTCAGCCACTGCATCAGCACGGTCATGCGCCACGGCCCCTGCTCGATCAGCCGCCGGGCCGAGGCAGTGACAGTGGTCGGCAGCACCGCAAGCCGGCCACGTCGCCGCAGGACGCGGGACATTTCGAGGTCCTCCATGAGCGGCAGCTCGGGGAAGCCGCCCACTGAGTCGAACACGTCACGGCGGACGAACATCGCTTGGTCACCGAAGATCCAGTGCAGCCGGCGAGCCCGCTGATTGGAGCTGACCGCCAGGTAGTCCAATCCCAAGGTGCGCTGGTCAAAGCGCAGTTGCAGACCCCCTCCGACCACGCCGGGGTCGAGCATCGCCCGCCGGAGCAGGTCCAGAGCGTCGGCCGGGATCAGGCAATCCACGTGGATGAACCAGAGGATGTCGCCTGTGGCCTTGGCGGCACCCGCGTTCATCTGCGCGGCCCGGCCTGGGGCGCTGCGGAGGATCTGGGCATGCTGAGCAGCAAGGTCGAAGGTCCCGTCGGTGCTGCCGCCGTCCACCACCACCAGCTCGCAGTCGGAGAAGTCGCGGCGCAGCCGTCGCAGGCAGTCCTCAATGCGCGCTGCCTCATTGAGGGCGGGCACCACGATCGACACCGTCACCGGCTTGCTCACCATGATCGTGATCGATCCGATCTCCGCTGAGCGTCGAATAGGTTGCTGTAATAGCCCACACCTTACGGCTGGGCAAATCGAGCGGAACCGAGCTGACGGAGCGCACGTGACAGCAGTAGCCGATGTCACCACCGAGGGCACGGACCGGCCTGTGTCCGGGCCTGGCCACGTCGCGATCCTCGGCGCCGGCCCGATCGGCCTGGATGCCGCGTTGGCGTGCCTGGACAAGGGTTGGCCCTGCACGGTGTACGAGTCGGCCGCTTCGGTGGCAGCGAACGTCACTGCGTGGAGTCATATCCGGCTGTTCACGCCCTGGTCGATGAACGTGTCCGCGCGGATGTGCGCGCATCTACAGGCCTCTGGGGTGCAGCCACCGGGCCCCGCCGAGCACTACCCGACCGGCGCTGAGTTCGCCGAGCAGCTCCTTCGCCCCCTGGCCGAGCTACCTGAGCTGGCGGCCACCATTCGTAACCGCACCAGGGTGGTCGCCGTCGCTCGACAGGGCTTACTCAAGCACGAGGAAATCGGTAGTACCCAGCGCGGTTCCCAGCCGTTCCGGCTACTGCTCGCCGGCCCCAGAGACGGCGTCGGCGACGTCGAGTACGTGGAGCACGCCGATCTGCTATTGGACTGCACCGGCAGCTACGGCCAGGCCAACTGCCTCGGCGACGGTGGAATCCCGGCTCCCGGCGAACTGCAGGTAGAGGATCGGATCACCCGCCGGATTCCCGATCTGGACAGCGAGGCCGATGAGTGGGCCGGGCGCCGGGTACTGCTGGTCGGCGCCGGCAAATCAGCCCAGACCGTGGCGCGTGATCTCGCTGAGCTGGTCGTCGCGCGGCCCGGCACTCAGGTGCTGTGGGCGGTGCGGGCGGCGGACCCGGACTGGGGGGAGGTTCCTGGCGACCCCCTGGAGCAGCGCCAGGAGCTGGTTGAGATGGCCCAGCGGCTGCGATCCGGCGCGGTGCCCGGCGTCGAAGTACGCCCTGGCGTGGTGGTCGAAGCACTACGCACTGACGCCGATGGCGTGGCGGTCACACTTCGCTCGAACACCGGTGACGTCGAGGAGATCGCCGTTGACCGCATCATCGGGTTGACCGGCTTTGTCGGTGATACGTCGCTGTACCGGCAGCTCCAGGTGCACGAGTGTTACGCCACCGCCGCACCGATGAACCTGTCGGCGGCACTGCTCGGCGCGGCAGGTGACGGGCCGGCGAACTGCTTGGCTCAGTCGTCGCACGGGGTGGACACGCTCCGGGTACCGGAGCCGAACTTCTTCGTGCTGGGCATGAAATCCTACGGACGCAACAGCACCTTCCTGCTCCGCGTCGGGTACGAGCAGGTCGACGAGGTGGCCAACGCCTACTCCTAGCCGTCCTCTCGATGCCCTGGGCGAGCACGACAGTCCACCCGAGGTCGTCCCCCACCTGTACATGACTTGACGGGCATATGCCTTCACAGGCATGCTCGGGCCATGTCGAGGACGTGGACGGCGCTGGCTGACCCGCATCGTCGGGCGATGCTCCACCTCCTGCTCGAACGGCCGCGTGCCGTTGGTGAGTTGGTGGACCAGCTGGGCCTGACCCAGTCGGGAACCTCGAAACACCTGCGGGTCCTCCGGGACGCCGGCCTGGTCTCCGTGCGCCGCGAGGCGCAA
>JBGSWT010000814.1:0-2983 GCA_041751815.1 Pseudonocardiaceae bacterium | reverse complement strand
CCGGTGCGGGTCCCACGAGTGCCGGCCGCTCGCGCCGTCATCGGTGCTCGTGTTGCATGCGATCCTCAGCGGCGCGTTCGAGGCAGCCGTCCGGTGGGACTGGGCCAGCATCAACGTGGTCCGCGTGGCCAGGCGGCCGAGGGTGCCGCCGCCCAACCCGGATCCACCCACTCCAGATCAGGCGGCCGCCCTAATTAACGCGGCGTGGGCGCAGGACACCATGTGGGGAACGCTCGTCTGGTTGGTGATGACGACCGGAATGCGGCGTGGCGAGGTGCTTGCCCTGCGCTGGCGGCACGTGCACTTCGATCGCCACGTGTTGGAGATCCGGCGCAACTACGTCCAGCGCCGAGGCCGCAAGATCGAGAAGGACACCAAGACGCATCAGATGCGGCGTATCGCACTCGACGAGGACACCACTGCCGTTCTCCAGGAGCATCGCGACCGGGCGTTACGCCGGGCGAAGCTGCTCGACGTGGCGTCCATCGACGAGTGGTATCTCTTCTCCAACGATCCGGCTCACGATCGTCCCCTCAACCCTGATTGGGTCACCCATCGGTATACGGACATGGCCGCCGACCTGGGCATCTCTACGCATCTGCACGAGCTGCGCCACTACAGTGCGACCGAGCTGCTCAGCGCCGGCGTCGACCTGGCCACCGTGTCGGGGCGGCTCGGCCATGGCGGCGGAGGTGCTACCACCCTGCGTGTCTACGCCGCATGGGTCGCAGCCTCAGACCAGCGAGCAGCCGACGTGCTCGGCGCCAAGATGCCCAAGCGGCACCCCGGAGAACCGGCGACAGGCGTTGCGAGCGCGGAGAGCATCAATCCATAGGAACCCGATAGGTAAACAAATGCCGCGAGCCGTCGAAGATAAAGTGCGTGACCTCGACCGGTTTATCCTGCGCATAGATTGTCCGCGTAAGGTCCACGACCGGTGTGCCCGGTGGGAGCCGCAGGGTACGCGCCTCTGCCGGCGTTGGCATACGCGCGACGAGATCCTCAACGGCATGCGAGAGATTGTCCCCGAGTATCCGCGCCAACTCGGCGTGAACGCCTCCAGGGATCTTCTCATTTTGTGCAATAGGGGTACCCCGCACTATCTCGGCCGGGAAGTAGCTATCTGCCACTTGAGCTGGCTCGTCGTCAAGTGTGAGAAGGTGCCTGCGGACCACGACTGCCGAAGTGGGTTGGAGTCGCAGGAGCTCGGCTATGTCGGTTGGTGCAGACGTAGTCGTGACGTCGATGAGGTTCTGACCACGTCGGAAACTCTGGTCATGAGCTTCGGCTTCGAGTGGTGCCGTTCCAAGTTGTCGTTCTGAGCGGAGGTGACGGCTTGTTCCGTCCCGCCGTAGGCGGCGTGGTCGGCGCACAAACGTCCCTTGGCCCTGACGAGTGATAATCAACCCTTCACTTCTGAGCTGATCAAGCGCTTGGCGAACAGTCCCCGCCGATGCGCCATAGTCGTCTTCCATCTGGCGTAGCGAGGGAAGCGCTGCCCCGTCACGCAACTCATCTTGCCGAATAGCTCGCCGAAGATCGTCGGCGATCTGAACGTAGGCCGGCGTGGGATCACTCGGGTTCACGCGCACGGTGGGCTCTCTCCTTCCCAGCCGATCAGGCAGCGACGGCGCAGCTGGCGCACCTCGTCGTCACCTAGACCGGCCGGTCAGCCGACCCACCGGGCTCTTGCTGCTTACTCAGAACTCTACGGAACTACTTGACCTGAGGTCTAACTGTGTCACACTGATACTGTGTAACACAGCAGCACGGTTACACCTGCTCGGTCCTACGGTCGGGCAGGCCCAGCGAGAGGAGTCCCCACATGAGCGACCCGAGCGCTCACACCGGCGGCGTCACACCGTTGGCAGCTCGCAAACAGCAACGACCTCAGTTCCTGACCGTCGTCGAGGCGGCCACGTTGATGCGTGTCAGCACTGACCTGATCTACGCGTTGATTCGGGCGGGTGAGTTCCCGGCGATCAAGCTGCGCAACCGCTACGTCGTGCCGCTACGGGCTCCGCAGCAGCTCGAAGCGGACGCCATGTCGGCGGGGTCGGTCGTCGATGTCGCCGAGTGGACCGGCACGTGGCTAGACGAGCAACGGCAAGGCGGCGCAGCGTGGGTCGGTTGACGGCCGCGATGCCGGTCATTATCGAGCCTAACGCCGAAGTGCGAGCCATGAGCAACTCACGGCTCCTAAACGCACTAGTGCGTTCCCCGGCTGAGGCGAAGCCGTGCACCCGCCGCGACGCTGACCAGGTTGAGTGGCTGCGACCCGCGGCGTCGCTGCTGGCCGATCGCCGGACAGCAGTGCACGAAGAAATGCGGGCCCGGCGCCTGTGCGCCGGCTGCGCGGTGATGAGTGAGTGTCTCGAGCTGTCACTTCGCGATGGGCCTGTCGAGGGCGTGCAGGGCGGCGCGACTGAGCGCAGTCGCCAGACCCTCCGTCGCCGCCGCGCGCACAGAGCGCTGGCGGGGACCGAAGCCGCCCAGCACCCACCATCGTCCCGGGCCATGCCCTCGACCGCGACTCCGGCGTTCACTCCGCCAAGAACGCCCGCCGGGTCGGGTTCCCCCACCACTTCGAGGTAACCGAGGAGATAGGCAATGTTGCAGGGCGATACTCGTATTCCGACTGTCCATAATGGATTGTTTACTAGAGGCGCGCCGCTGGGGCCGGTGCCCGGCGCCGCTACCGGCGAGATGACCGTCGAGCGGGACTGGCGGTATCGGGCGGCGTGCCGCACGCAGGACCCGGAGTTGTTCTTCCCTGCAGGGGAGGGCGGTCCGGGGTTGGTGCAGATCGCGGCCGCTAAGGCGGTGTGCGCTCGCTGCCCGGTCGTCACGGCGTGTTTGTCGTTTGCGTTGGTGGCGTTGTCGGAGGGTGTCGCGGGTGGGTTGACGGCCCAGGAGCGAAGCGAGTTGCGGAGCAAGCGTTGTTCGCCTGCGCCTGTGGCGGACGCTGCGGGGTTGTCTGAGC
>JBGSWT010000813.1:0-2701 GCA_041751815.1 Pseudonocardiaceae bacterium | reverse complement strand
GACATCGTGCTGGACGCCAAGGTCCCGTTCGGGGCCTATCTCGAGGCCGTCGACGCGACCGATCCGGACCGCCGGGCCGACCGGCTCGCCGCGCACGCCCGGCACCTGCGCACGCACGTCGCTTCGCTGGCGCGCAAGTCTTACTGGCAACGCTTCGACACCACCCCGGAGTTCGTGGTGCTGTTCGTTCCCGGTGACCCGTTCCTCGAGGCAGCGCTGCAGTCCGACCCCGCCCTGTTGGAGCATGCATTCGAGCGCAACGTCGTGATCGCGACCCCGACCACGCTGATCGCGTTGCTGCGGACAGTGGCCTATACCTGGCGCCAGGAAGCACTGGCGCGCAACGCGGCACAGGTCCACGACCTGGGCCGCGAACTACACTCCCGGCTGGCCACGATGGGCGGCCACGTGGCACGCATGGGCAAGCAGCTCGGTGGCGCGGTCGATGCCTATAACCGCACGGTTAGCTCGCTGGAGTCACGAGTACTGGTCACCGCCCGCCGCTTCGGCGAGCTCAACGTGGTTTCCGAGCAGCTCGAGACGCCCGAGCAGGTGGAACGCAGCCCTCGCACCGTGCAGGCGGTGGAGCTCGTCGCGTCCGCGGCGGACTCGCTTATCGCGCTGGATGCCGGACGCCGCGAGCCGAACCCGGTGTGCATCTCGGGGCCGCCGAGCAAAGACGGACACCATGCGGAGAGCCACGGCGAAGACTGGAGCTGGGCCAGCGAGGTGCTGCACCAGGAGCAGGGCAAGAAACCGGAGCGGTCTACGGTGAACGAGTGACGACAACCCAGGCCCGAAGCGCACCTCGGGGCGGGCGTTGGGACGAGTGTTCGCTGTTGCCCGACCGCCGCGGGGTGCCCTGGTGGGCCGCCGTCCTGTGCGCCTTAGGACTCACCGCGGTGGGGGTGTTCGCCGATATCGAACGGCTCAACCGGCTGGGCATCGTGTTCCAAGCCTGCTATTTCGTCGGCTGCCTGACGGCCGTGGTGCTGGTACAGCGCAAGGGGCTGTTCGGGCCGATGGCGCAGCCGCCACTGATCCTGGCGGTCGCGGTACCCGGCGTCGTCCTGGCGGCTGGCTCACTGCCCACCGGCGCGGGGATGATGGCTACCGCGCTCGCTGTCGGCACTCCCCTGATCAACGGCTTTCCCACCATGGCGATCACCACCGGGCTCGTCCTTGTTATCGGCGCCTTCCGGCTGGTCACCCAGCGACGACCGAGCCTGCGCCGCACCACCTGAACGCCCTGAGCGCTAGTCGGCTCCGGCTGTGGCGATGCCGGAGATCGAGCGCTTGAGTTCCCGCGGCAAGGAGAACACCAGCTTTTCCTCCGCAGTGGTGATCTCCTGCACGTCGGTGTACCCACCGTCAGCAAGGAAGTCGAGTACACCGCGGACCAGCACTTCGGGTACCGACGCACCACTGGTGACGCCGACGGTGTGCACGCCCTGCAGCCAGGCCGGATCGATCTCCCGCGCATAGTCCACCAGGTAGGCTGCCTGGGCACCGGTGGCCAGCGCAACCTCGACCAACCGCACCGAGTTGGAGGAGTTGCGCGACCCTATGACGAGGACCAAGTCGCAGTCGGCGGCCATCGCCTTCACCGCCACCTGCCGGTTCTGCGTGGCATAGCAGATGTCGTCGCTGGGTGGGTCGGTCAGCTCTGGGAAGCGCTCCTTGAGCGCCGCCACGGTCTGCATGGTCTCGTCCACCGACAGCGTGGTCTGGGACAGCCATACCACCCGGGACGGATCGCGCACGCGCACCGAATCCACCGCATCTGGGCCGTCGACGAGCTGAATCTGCAGGGGCGCCTCACCAGCGGTGCCCTCGACCTCCTCGTGACCGTCGTGACCGATCAGCAGGATGTCGTAGCCGTCGCGGGCGAACCGCTTGGCCTCCTGGTGCACCTTGGTCACCAGCGGGCAGGTGGCGTCGATGGTGCGCAGGCCGCGCGCGGCGGCCTGCTCGTGCACCGCTGGGGCCACTCCATGCGCGGAGAAGACCACGATGGCGCCCGTAGGCACTTCGTCGGCCTCGTCGACGAAGATCACCCCGCGGTCCTGCAGCGTCTCCACAACGTGCCGGTTGTGCACGATCTCCTTGCGCACGTAAACCGGCGGCCCGTGCGCCTCAAGGGCCTTCTCGACGGTGACCACGGCGCGGTCGACCCCGGCGCAGTAGCCGCGGGGTTTGGCTAGCAGCACACGCTTGGTCATGCCCCTACCCTACGGGCGGGCCGAGCGCTCGACCCTGCAAGCAGGTCTCGCGGAAAACCCGGGTAGGCACAGACCCGGTGACTGCGGCAGGCTTGACGACCATGAGTACCTTGCCGTTGCCCGTCCGGATCGCTGTTGGTCTGGCGGTCACCGCCGTGGAACAGGCTCTCAAGCTCCCCGAGCAGCTCAGTGAACTACCTGTCACCGCGGCCAGCCGCGCCGTGCAGGCCGCGATGCGGGTGCAGCAGCGGGTCACCGAACTGGCCATCAAGGGCGACGAGGTGTGTGCGCTGTTCCAGCCGGTGGAGGAGGCTCCAGCGTGGGCCCGGTTCGATGAAGACGATGAGCCTGGTGGATCGGGCACCAAAAACACCACCGGCGCCCCACACACCACCCGCGCCACAGGCGCTGCGAACGAGTTCGGTAGGAGCACTGACGGCGCACCGCGCACCGCGGTAGCCCCCGGTTCCGGTGCCGGA
>JBGSWT010000812.1:0-9838 GCA_041751815.1 Pseudonocardiaceae bacterium | reverse complement strand
GGGCCGGCGTCCGGCGTGCTCGGCGAGGGCGAGCACCGCACGCCACGCGAGGTTACGGCCGTCGGTGGGCACGGTCCCGGCGCCCTCGCCACACACCTGCACGCCGGGCAGATCGGCGGTCGCGACGGTCACCTCGTCGGTCACCGACAGCGCTTGGAACACACTGACCAACTCGTGATACCCGTCCCGGCGCAGGTCTCCCACGGCCAGGTGCAGGTTGACCTTGGCGGAGACGCGCACGGTAACCGGTTGCGGCACAACGGCAAGCACCACACCAGGGTATGCGCTGCGCGCTCGTGGGTGGCGATAAGGGCTATAGCTCGCCAGCTCGCCGCAACTAGCCGAGCCACTCACGAGCGATCCGCGCATAGTCACCGACGGTGAGCTGCTCACCGCGGGTGGTCGGATCCACTCCGGCGGCGCGGAGCACCCGCTCGGCGGCGGCGGCCGAACCGGCCCACCCCGCCAAGGCGGCTCGCAACGTCTTGCGGCGCTGCGCAAACGCGGCATCGATCAGCGCAAAGACATCTTCTCTGCGCACTGTGGACGGTGCCGGGCGGCGGGTCAGGGCGACCAGGCCGGAGTCCACATTGGGCACCGGCCAGAACACCCCACGGGGCACCGGCCCTGCGCGGCGGACCTCGGCGAACCACGCTGCCTTGACACTGGGCACGCCGTAGCAGCGGGTGCCCGGCGGGGCAGCCAGCCGGTCGGCCACCTCGGCTTGCACCATCACCAGCCCGCGGCGCAGGCTCGGCAGCTCGGCCAGCAGGTGCAGCAGCACGGGAACGCCCACGTTGTAGGGCAGGTTCGCGACCAGCGCGGTGGGTTGCACGCCACCCGCCGCCTCGACGATCTCCGCGTGCCGCACCCGCAACGCGTCAGCGGTCAGTACCCGCAGCGCACCGGCGTGGCCACGGGCCCGGGCGGCCACCGTGGCGGGCAACGCGTCGGCCAGCAGCGGATCCACTTCGACAGCTAATACCCGCTTGACCGCGTCGAGCAGGGCCAGGGTGAGCGAGCCTAATCCGGGCCCCACTTCCAGCACAACGTCGTCGGCGGCGAGGTCAGCCGCAGCCACAATGCGGCGCACCGTGTTGGCGTCGTGCACGAAGTTCTGCCCCAGCCGCTTGGTCGGTCGCACACCAAGCCGATCAGCCAACTCGCGCAGCTCAGCCGCCCCAAACAGGGCGGCCCGCTCTCCCGTCATGGAGACATATCGGGGTAAAAGAACCCGCCGCTACCCCGATATGTCTCCATAACGGGCCGGAGCGATCAGTCCAGGCCTAGCTGCGAGGAGCAGGACGGCCATGCGCCGTAACCGCCCCGGGAATTGCGGACGCGCTGCGCGACCGCAATCTGCTCGTCGCGGCTGGCCTGATGCGGATAAGGGGCATACCGGCCACCGCCGTTGGAACTCCAGGTGCTCTTGTCGAACTGCAGGCCGCCGTAGTAACCGTTGCCGGTATTGATGGCCCAGTTCCCGCCGGACTCGCATTGGGCGAGGCGGTCCCACACCGAGCCCTCGGCGGCAGCAGCGGATCTCTTCGGGCCGACCCGGACGATACTGGGCCGAGGCGCAGTGATCTGCTGGCTGTCGAGCTCTTCGCGGCCGGTCTCCTTGCCGTTGGTGAGGGTGACCTGGAAAGTGATGACCTTCTCGCCCGGGGTGCCCGGATCCTCGACGACCGTGTCGCCGCTGGACAGCGTGGGATCCTTGACCTTCTTGACCGGGGGCGGGACCGACCACCGCTCGGTGCGCTCCTCGGTGCGGATCCGGGTGACCTCCACGGTCATCCCGGGCAGCACAGGAGAGTCGGGTCCCGGGCTTACCGTGTCCCGATCCTGCAATGGAACCCCTTGCAGCGTGAGCAGGTCGCCGACCGACAGCGCGGTCGATTGAACCTCGCGGCCCGGCAGACCACTGTCGAGCAGGGTGATCGGCTTGGCGATGCGCAACACCAGCGCCATGCCCTCCAGCGGGATACGCCTGGACCGATCAGCCGACAGTTCCATGACATCCGATCGCATCCCGACCTGCTGTAGCGCGTGGTCGACGGTGGTTGCGGTGGTCCAGATCTCGCGCCGCGTCCCGTCGACGGTCAGGGCGAGCGGTCGGCCGCGCTTGAGCACGATACGGCTGCCGTCGTCAATGGCACTGTTCGCAGACGGAGCCAGGGTGTCCTTGCCCTCGACTCTCAAGCCCGCCGACTCCAGCGCCCCGGATACCGACGAAGCGTATGTGTGAAAGGTCCGCTGCTCGCCGTCCACTTCGACTGTGATGGTCTTTCCCATGGTGAGAGCTGCGGCCGTACCAGTTGGTAGCGCCATGACGAGAGCCACGAGGGCGCCCCGGACTAGCGTGCGAGTGGTCACCAGTGTCCAGTCGTCGCAGTTCCGGGCAGGGGAGCACGAGAACGCGCGCAGCGGACTTCCTACCCCGACACAGCGGCAGGCTCACCCGACTGTCATGACCACCGCCGCATCGCCGCTGGTCATGACGCACGTACCCGCACCCGGGAACATCCCATCCCGGCTGATAGTGACGGGACGGTAACGGGATGTAGCCGCTGGGGCAAACACCTCGCCGGTAGGTGTCGCCGATCAACCACTCACAGTCGGTGAGCGGTATCGGTCGCGCCGAAGTATTTTCCCAGGCGTTCGAACCCGAAAACCCGCTCAGCGGTGGCAGAACTCGACGCTGCCAGCTCTGCCACATCCTGGCCGCGTAGCACGGCGAGATCGGCCACTGTGTAGGGCAGGTTGACCGGCTCGTTGGGCTTTCCGCGGTGCGGATGTGGAGTGAGAAACGGGGCGTCGGTTTCCACCAGTAGCTGCCCGTCTGGCACCAACACTGCTGCCTCACGCAGTGCGCGAGCGTTGCGGAAGGTCACGGTGCCGGAAAACGACAACACGTAGCCGGCGTCAACGCAGGTGCGCGCCATCGCGGCATCCCCGGAAAAGCAGTGAAACACCACCGTCTGCGGCGAGCCTTCCTCCTCGAGCACGGCCAGCACGTCGCCGTGGGCGTCGCGATCGTGGATCATCAGCGGCTTGCCGACCCGCTTGGCCAGGTCGATGTGCCAGCGGTAGGCCTCTCGCTGCACCTCGGGCGGCGAGCAGGCCGGATCAACCCGAGTCCAGTAGTAGTCCAGACCGGTCTCCCCCACGGCTACCACTCGGGGCTGGCGCACCAGCCGCTCGAGCTCGGCGCGATCGGCATCGGTCATCATCGCGGTACGGGTGGGATGCAGCGCCACTGCCGCAAAAACCCGGTCGTCCCAGCTCGATGCCTGCACCACCCAGCGCGCCGCGACCATGTCGTCAGCCACGGTCACCACCGCCGCGACTCCTACCGCCGCGGCCCGGTCCAGCGCCGCGCGAACCCCAGTGGGGTCGATGGCACCACAGGCGTCCAGATGGGTGTGAGAATCGATCACCGTCACGGGCAACGGCGGCGGAGCCGGCGGAAGCTCGGTCACAGTGGCTCCTCAGCCGTCCCGCATCGAGCTGGCTCAGCGGGGTAACCAGGTACCGAATTACCCCGCTGAGCCCGCTGAATGCGGACGGGGCGAGTGGGTCAGGATTGGATGGGGGCCCAGTCGGGTCCCGATTCAGCTAGTCGGGGGACCAGTTTGGTGAACAGGGGGGTGGGCTTGGTCAGCGGGCGGCCCACCTCGATCGGGACGCTGGCCCAGCGCGCCTGCTGTGCGCCGTAATCACCGGTGAGCACCGGGTAGTCCGGTCCGCTGCCCGCAACGATCTCGCTGACCTGTGCGATCCCGGGCTGCGCCGACCACACGCCGGTGCCGCCGAGCTGCTCGTGCACCCGCTGGGCCGCATGCGGCAGGAACGGGGTCAGCAGCGTGTTGGCATCGGAGACGACCTGTAGAGCGGTGTGCAGGATGGTGTCCCGGCGCTGCGGATCGTCCTTACGCTTCCACGGTTCCTGCTCCGAGAGGTACTTGTTGGCCGCGCCCACCACCCGCATCGCCTCACTGATCGCAGCCTTGAACCGGTTGCGCTCCAGGAGCCGGCCGACAGTGTCGAAGGCCCCCAGCGAGGTCGCCAGCAGCTCGGCATCCGCCGGCTCCAGGGTCGAAGGCCGCGGTATCGCTCCGACGTTGCGGTGGGCCATCGAGATCGAGCGGTTGACCAGGTTGCCCCATTCGTTGGCCAGCTCGAAGTTGACCCGGCGGACGAACTCATCCCAGGTGAAGTCGGTGTCCTGGGTCTCGGGGCCGGCCACGGAGATGAAGTAGCGCAGGGTGTCCGGGCCGAACTCGCGCAGGAAGTCCCCGACGTAGATCACCGTGCCGCGCGAGGTGGAGAACTTCGAGCCGCTCATGGTGAGGAACTCGCTGGAGACCACCTCGGTGGGCAGGTTCAGCGTGCCGAACACTCCGGTCTCGCCGCCACGATCACCGAGCCCGTTGTGGCCGAGCAGCATGGCGGGCCAGATCTGGGAGTGGAAGGTGATGTTGTCCTTGCCCATGAAGTAGTACGCGCGGGCGTCCGGGTCGCACCACCATGCCTGCCACGCGTCCGGGTCGCCCGAGCGCGCTGCCCACTCCACCGACGCCGACAGATAGCCGATCACGGCGTCGAACCAGACGTAGAAGCGCTTCATCGGAGCGTCGCGCCAGCCGTCCAGCGGTACCCGCACCCCCCAGTCGAGGTCCCGGGTGATCGGGCGAGGGCGCAGGTCGTCTAGGAGGTTCAGCGAGAACTTGAGCACGTTGGGCCGCCACTCGGTGCGGGTGGACAGCCATCCACCCAGCGCCTTGGTGAACGCCGGAAGATCGAGGAACAGGTGCTCGGTCTGCACGAATTTCGGGGTCTCGCCGTTGATCCGGGACCGCGGATTGATCAGATCGGCGGGATCGAGCTGGTTGCCGCAGTTGTCGCACTGGTCACCACGTGCGCCGTCGTAACCGCAGATGGGACAGGTGCCCTCGATGTAACGGTCGGGCAGGGTACGCCCGGTCGACGGGCTGATCGCGCCGAGCGCAGTGCGGGTGAGCACGTAGCCATTGCGGTACAGCGCCAGGAACAGCTCCTGCACCACCCGGTGGTGGTTGGCTGTGGTGGTACGGGTGAACAGGTCATAAGACAGGCCCAATCCCCGCAGGTCTTCCACGATCATCCGGTTGTACTTGTCGGCAAGCTGGCGGGGGGTGACGCCTTCGGCATCGGCCTGCACCTGGATCGGGGTGCCGTTCTCATCGGTTCCCGAAATCATGAGCACCCGGTTGCCGGCCATCCGCTGGTATCGGGAGAAGATGTCGGACGGGACACCGAATCCGGATACATGACCGATATGCCGCGGCCCGTTGGCGTATGGCCAGGCCACGGCGGTGAGCACGGGTGCGTTCATAGCTCCAGCCTATGGGCCTGCGCCCGTGACCCGCCGACCAGGGCCTTGGCGCTCAGGTCGCACGGAACTGCAGATTTGGTCGGCTGGCCTCGCCGGGATTCACCGAATGATCGTCACGCCGTGGGGGCACGTCCAGCGGCGGGCAGAGCAGCATCCGGAGCCGCCGGATCCCGAGGAATATCCGCGATTTCACGGTGCCCAATGGGACCTCCACCAGCTCGCTGATCTCGCGGTAGGTGTAGCCGCCGTAGTAGGCCAACAGCAGTGGCTGGCGCTGTTGGAGGGGCAGCCGGTGCAGGGCAGCGCGGAGCTGGCCGGCAACCACCGACTCGAGCGCAGCATCATCAGCGCCTGGGCCAGGGGCCAACTCGCCGTCGGCACTGCTCAGGCCGGTGTGGCGATGCGCTGCATGCTCTCGGCGCACCGCGTCCACGGCCTTGTGGTGCACCACGGTGAGCAGCCAGGCAGGGAAGGTGCCCCGGGCTGGGGTATAGCGCGAGTATTCGCGCCACAGCATCAGGAAGACCTCCTGTACGACGTCCTCGGCCAGACTCTGATCGCGACAGATCCGCTGAGCCACGGAGTGCACGAGGCGGGCATAGCGCTCATGAAGAAGTCGCATGGCGTGTCGATCACCGGCGTCGAGCCGGCCGAGGAGGTCGACGTCGGTCGGCCCGCCCGCGGAGTTCATCGGCGTGCTTGATGTGGTCCGGGACGTAGTCACGGTCGCAGATCGGGTGGCGGCCTCACTCGGGCCACGCGCCGGGTCGTCCACAAAGGATCGATCGGGCGTGCTCAATCCAGCCACTGCCGGACCAGGGCGGAGAACCGACCAAGGACGAGACTGGAGTGGTCGTCGAACCGCAGAACTCTGATTGAGCCTGCACGTCCCGTTGTCACCACCACCGACACCCCTCCACGCGCACTCATCTCTCATGTGCGCAGCACCAGGGTCCGGGGCGCCACTTACTCTGCGTGAGTCAACAGCTCTGCGTGAGTCAACAGGAAAAATCTTGAGCATGGGGAAAGACGAACCCCGGAACTCCACAACCCTATCACTCACCCGCGCGGGGCAACGGCGCACGATGGCGAAAGACCTCAATGTCTGGCTGAGCGTGGGTACTAGCGACAGAACCACCTCTCGCGGGACGACGCGGGTGTCCTTAACATGAACGATCCTGGACCGCTACCCCTCTTGATTAGCGTTGCATTTTCGGCTGTCAGTAATCACCGCGCTGGGTGGGGATTTCGGTGCCCCGCGGCGAGTTAGTGATCAGCGCGGTCGCCTCGACACGGAAAGTTTCTATAAGCATGGTGATGGCGCGCGCGGCCTCATGCAGGGCCGTGTGAGTGTGGTAAGCGTGCATGATGGCGTGGGACGATGCGTCTTCGTTCCCGGCAGCGAGCCATCTCTCGAAGCTGTGCCGAGCCACCTTCATCGCGAGCTCGGCGTCGTGCCACTGAATCTTCGCGTCGATCGCGCAGGCACCGTTGCTCTGAGCCGGATGTTGCCGCGCGGAATCGTCTCGACTCATGCATTTTACCCTTCCTGTGCGGCGATTGTTGGGCCGGATGTCAGAGAGCTCGGTCCGGAGGTGGGGCAGCAATACCACCCGCTGCCGGGTGGCTGGTGGGGGAGCATTGGCGGTCGCCGCCAGTTGCAGTGCGCTCAGGACCTGGTGCTGGGCCGGCTCGGCAGGTGTCAGCTCGGCAGGCGGGAAGGTCGGCGGTGGCACCACCGATGCCCCCACAAGGGCAGCGCCACCGCCGGGACCGGCCGCTGTACTCCTCCCCCGAACCCTCACCCTGGGTTCCGGCTGCCGGCCGCTTGATCCGGTCGGGCCGTGGCCCACCGGGAGTTCGTGCAGACCAACCCACGAGTGTCCACCACGCATGGCGGGGACACTCGGGTCAACCTGGGGACCTCGGAGGACACCCATGCGACGCAGGACTTCAGACGTCGCGACGGTCCTGGAATGCGCATGGATACCTCCGGCAGCCAGTGCTCGGCGCGATTCGCAGAGCTCCATGACGCCGGGGTCCGGGGCGTGTGCAACGCATAGTAGCCGTGCCCATCGATTCAGTACACCCGTTCGACTGGTTACGATGAAGTTACCGCTTAGGTGTGGGTGGACTGAGGTCGAACGTGGCGTGCGGGGCAGGGTTCCTACTGGCGCGGCTACGAGTAGGCGATCGCTCCGGCAGCCAGTTCCCCTCGCTCGGCGGCCCGTGATGATCGTTGCCCAGGGTTGGTCTGGTTGCCCTCGGCGCGTTCGCGCAGGCCGAGCCCGTCGCCGACGAAGAGCAGTACCAGACTGTGCTCTGCTGCTGCCTCGCGCCAGCCGGTGGGGAGGTTCATCGGTACGTCGAGGAGCAGGGGCTGGACGTGTGGCCAGGTGAGGGTGAGCGCTCCGGCTGGGTTCAGGTGTATAGCCCAGCCGGGACGCGGGCCCAACGCCAACCGGGGAAGGTCGGTTGCCAAACGCAGCCCGCGGTTCATCACCGCGTAGAGCAGCACGTCGGTGCGGTCGACCTCGTTGTCGGGCGACTGCATTTCGCCCTCCATGAACAGTGCCGCGAATGTGACTGCTCCGTGTTGCCACAGATCGGCCTGCGCGTGCAGTGTCATCGCACGCATCGCCTCGTCCTTCCAACAGCAGGATGTTGGCACTGTCTGGCCGGAACCGCTTGTTACCGGCGGTCTTCGTTTCAGGTGTTGCCGACGCAGACGCATCCTCGGTGAAGCCCGCCAGCGACCGTCGCGGAGCAGTACCTGATTCCGATCGGATCGTGGGTGTCCCACGCGTGCGGACACACGGCACAGGTGAGCGGGGTCCCGTCGCCTGCACTACTCGGCTCGGCGGCGGGCGTTTTCAGCTCAGTCGTTCGCATGTTCCTTGGCCTCCGTCTGTGTTGTGCCTTCCCCCGGCGCCACGCCTACCGGTGGCCGCTCGCGTCCGCGGCGCTTGACGAAACCGATTGCGGACGTTCCCGCGCACGTCGCGACTCCGATCACCGGCAACGTCAAGATGGATCCCACCATGAGTCGCCTCCTGAGCCTCGTGCGTATGTGCACCCACTGATCGGGCTCGAAGATTTCGCCTGCTCCGGGCCGCCTGTCGGTTCACTCGGTGTCGCCGAAGTCCGGAGCGATACTCCACGCTACTCCGAAACCAACGATTGACGGCAACGACTGCTGACGGAAAACGCTCACGTCGAGGCGTCCGTCTGGCTGGTGCGGATGATCAGGTCAGCCGTGTGTCATGATCGGCTCGGGAAACCAGAATTTCTGTGATAGGTTGCTTGTTCGTTAGTCCGCCCTGGTCCCTGGTGGCTCCCACCATTCGGCGTTCGCCAGGGGTTAGTTATGTCGACACCAGATCCCGTTCCGGATTCGCCACCCACCGCAACCGGGCCGCCGCCACTTCTGGCTCCAGGACATATCGGTGAGACCGACGTCCAGCGGATAGAGGACGCGAACCGGGCCTTCCGCGCTCTGGATTACCAGTACGGTGGCGGCGCCTGCCACGACGCCGTGGTTGTCTACCTGCACTGGGCTGTGAGGATGCTCGGCGGTTATGCGACGGACGTGGTCACAGATCGGCTCCGCGTCGCGTTGGCCGACCTGCACAATCTCGCCGGATGGACCTCGTTCGACACCGGACAGGTCCGCGTTGCTCGCACCCACTTCGATCACGCCCTGGAGCTGGCCGAGCAGGGCCACAGCTATGCATTGGAAGCCAACATCCGGTACCGCAGGGGTCGGGTCCATCTCCATCACAACGTCCCTGACAAGGCGCTGACAGAATTTCAACTCGGTCAGGTCGCGGCCCAGGCCAGCGGCTCCGCCCTGGCGGTCGCCATTCTCTACGCGAACCAGGCGTGGGCCTGCGCGAAGAGCGGCCTTGACGACGAGGCGCTCGCGTTGCTGGGCCGGAGTACAGACGAGTTCTCCCGAGCCGACCTCGCTGAGGCACCGGCCTGGGCCACCTTCTTCACCGAGACCGACATGTCCGCCATGGTCGGCTCGGTGTACACCGAGCTAGCTCTGACCGTGGACCGGACCTACACGCGGTCCGCGCTCCCCGCCCTTTTCACGGCGATCAACGGCTATGGCCAGGAGATGACCCGTAGCCTGTCGTTCAATCTGATCTCGCTGGCGACCAACCACCTGCTCGAAGGTGATATCGACCACGCAGCCACAGTGGGAGCCCAAGCCGTGGCGGTCGCCGAGAGCTTGCAGACAGCGCGGACCAAGGACCGGCTGCGCCCGCTCAAGCGGGAAGCGGACAAACGGCGCAACAACGCCGACGCCCACGCACTGTCCGAGCGGATCGCCACGTTCACCGCCACCGAGCCCGGCTGTTGCTGGGCCAGCACCACGCCACCACCGCAGCCCTGCACGCCGAGCTGTGATTCGCCCTGCGAGAGGGTGTGGCGCCCGCGGATACAGCCCGTCCC
>JBGSWT010000811.1:0-3279 GCA_041751815.1 Pseudonocardiaceae bacterium | reverse complement strand
ACCCCGAGCCGGCTGTCGTTCCCTTCTTCGCACGCCGCCTCCACCACCGCAGCCGCGGTCCTCTACGGTGGCCTGCTGCGCCGCCCGCTCACCGCTGTGCTGGTGCCACCGATGCTGGTCAGCAGGCTGGTGCTGGGAGTGCACTACCCAACCGACGTTCTCGTGGGCTCCGCCCTGGGCGCCGCCATCGGCGCCGGGGTACGGCAGCGACTTCTTGGGGCCTGAGCCCCTCTGAGAGGATGGCGATGACCGCCACAACCCAGCGGGACACCCTCGCCGGGCGGACCAATCCGGTCACCGGGTTGGTCCGCACCATGCGGCCCCGGCAGTGGGTGAAGAACGTTCTGGTGCTCACTGCGCCGTTCGCCGGCGGCTACATCTTCCAGTGGGACGTGCTCACCGCGGTCGGGATCGCCTTTGTCGCGTTCTCGCTCGCCGCGTCCGGTGTGTACCTGGTCAATGACGTCAAGGACGTCGAGGCCGACCGGGCGCACCCGATCAAACGCAACCGTCCGATCGCGGCCGGGGTGGTGGCACCGCAAGCGGCGCTGGCCGTCGCGGCACTGCTGTTCGCGGCCGCACTCGGGCTGTCCTTCCTGGCGTCGCCTGACCTGGCACTGGTCACCGGGATCTACATCGCGGTGCAGATCTCGTACTGTTTGTGGCTCAAGCACCAGCCGGTGGTGGACATCGCCATCGTCGCGTCGGGTTTCCTGTTGCGGGCCATCGCGGGTGGCGCCGCCGCGGAGATCGCGCTGTCCCAGTGGTTCCTGCTGGTGGCCGCGTTCGGGTCGCTGTTCATGGTGGCCGGTAAGCGCTACGCCGAGATCCGTCTCGCCGAGCGCACCGGCGCGAAGATCCGCAAGTCGCTGGAGCGCTACACCGCCTCTTACCTGCGATTCGTGTGGACGCTCTCGGCGACCGTTCTGATCATGACTTACGGTCTGTGGGCGTTTCAGCTCAGCGAGATCAATGACTCCCGCTGGCCGATCATCTCTCTGGTTCCCTTCGTGGTGGCCGTGCTCCGCTACGCCGTCGACGTCGACGGCGGCAACGGCGGCGAGCCCGAGGAGATCGCTATCGGGGACCGGGTGCTCCAGATCCTGGGCGGTTGCCTAGTCCTCACCCTCACCGCCGCCGTCTACCTCTAGATCGTCTTTCCGCACTCCTCTGTGCCCAGTGCCCTCTTTGTAGGACCTACCCTAGGCACCGTAAGCAGTGTCCGTAGGGCGTGACGGTTCATCGGGACGAGCGAGTGGCCGAAACGACGTGGACTCGACCTATCGAAGCGGTTGGGCTGTTCCTGCACGGTCATACGGTTCGCACCGCCATCCCCACCGCGGTCGTAGTGGGTACCTTGCTGTCGGCGGTGAACCAGGGCGCGGTCGTCGTTGGTGGAGACGCGACGGTCGGTACGTGGCTGCGGATCGCCTTCAACTACGTGGTCCCGTTCGTCGTCGCCAGCGTCGGCTATTTGTCCGCCCGCCGTGTTCGCGATGAGCCCAGCTGACCCGCAGACCGCCGAGGTGCGCTGAGCCGTATAGCCGGTCGTCCCTGTCCGTGAACTCGACGTCACCAACGTTTCCGGTCGCTTATATGTCGGCGCTGTCGAGTTCACGACGCGTGCATCACCTGTGGATAGAGGGTCTGGTGTGGATGGTTTGGCGTGCGCGGGCTTTTTGTGAGGGGGTGCCGACGGGGAGGTGGGGCAGGCTGTGTTCCATGATCGAAGAGCTGACCTTGGGTGCTACCCCGTTCAAGGGATCACGGGCCGTGCAGCGCGGGCTTGTCACCGAGCGCGTGCTCCGCGGGCCCCGATATCGCCGGCTGTTCCACGACATCTATCTACCTGCGGGCGCACCAACCAATCTTGCCGCCCGCTCGCGAGCGGCGTCCCTGCTCGTACCTGATCAGTGCGTGCTGTCCGGTTACTCGGCCGCGGAACTGCTCGGTGCGGGATGCGCGCCGGCGGAAACGAATGCCGAGCTGACGGTGCCCGGCGGTGATTTCCGTGAGCAACCGGGACTGACGGTCCACCGTGACATGCTTGCTGCCGGCGAGATCACCGACCTCGACGGCATCCCCGTTACCACTGCGCTGCGCACGGCTTGGGACCTGGCGCGGTGGTTACCCACCGTGGAGGCGGTGGTGGCCATGGATGCGTTGGCCAGAATCGGGCAGTTCGCTCCAGCGGAGGTGCTCCGGATCCAGGCCCGCTACCCGCGGGCGCGTTGGCGCCGTCGCGTGCCCGGGGTGATCGACCTCGCCGATCCCAGAGCCGAGTCCCCGATGGAGACGCGCTCTCGACTCGTTCTCGTGCTGCGTGGGCTGCCGCGTCCTGAGCTGCAGTACACCGTGTACGACGAGTTCGGCGGGTTCATTGCTCGCCTCGATATGGCGTATCCGTGGCTGAGGCTGGCGATCGAGTACGACGGCAGGGGTCACCTCACCGCATGGCAGCAAGAGGCTGATGCCCGCCGTCTCAACCGCCTAGACGCCTGCGGCTGGTCCGTCCGCCGCTTCACATCGCCAGACGTCCTGCGCACCCCCGACGCCATGGCCGCCCAGGTCCGCGACGCCATCTCCCGCCGCTCCCGCCGGTCACTGTCGTGAACTCGACGGCGACGACATCCGCGCTCACTCAAACGTCGGTGGCGTCGAGTTCACGACGCTCAGATGGGGAGGCGGCGGAAGATTGGGCGGGGGACGTGGCGCAGGGCGGACATCACGTAGCGCATGGGTGCCGGGGCCCAGGCCTGCTCGCGGTGGTTCGCCACGGCGTCGATGATCACGTCGGCGACCTGCTCGGGGGTGACCGACAGCGGGGCGGCCTTCATGCCTGCGGTCATCTTGGTGCGCACGAACCCGGGCCGGATCACCGAGACGTTGATCCCGGATGGCCGCAGTGCTTCGGTGAGGCCGGTGAAGAAGGCGTCCAAGCCGGCCTTGGTGGCGCCGTAGCTGAAGTTGGAGCGGCGGGGTCGTTCGGCCGCGACCGAAGACAACACCGCCAGCGCGCCATGACCCTGCCGTTGCAGCGCGTTGGCCAGCAGGACGCCGACCGACACTGCGCCCACGTAGTTCACCTGGGCGAGTTCGACCGCCGTGGTGTGATCGGTCCAGGCCCTCTCCTGGTCGCCGAGCAACCCGAAAGCGACCAGGGTGACGTCGATGTCCCCATCGGCGAAGGCCTTCTCGATCGTCTCCGGGTGCGACGCGGTGTCCGCTGCATCGAAGGGCAGCGTCACCACCGTGGCGCCCACCCGGACCAGCCGCGCC
>JBGSWT010000810.1:0-3486 GCA_041751815.1 Pseudonocardiaceae bacterium | reverse complement strand
ATCGGCCCGAATCGAGATGCAGGCTAACGGCCTGGTCCCTGTATTCCTGGGTGAAGCGTCGGCGTGTCGCCACGCGATTTCCTCCGCTGGCAATCAGCGGCAGTCACGACCGGGTGTCTACAAGATCGGGTACGGTCCAGGTGCACCTTCGCCTTGCGGGACGCCGGTGCGGCAGGCTTAGCTGATGCAAGAGTTGGACAAGCCACCACCGAGCGTTTCCGACATATTGACCCGGGCGGTCATCGCTGCTAGTCCAAGGCTGGCCGGCAGCATGGCGATCCTGTACGAGGGGCTTCGCGACCGATGGGCCGCGCGCGGCTCTGAAGTACTAACGGGGCTTCGCCCCAGCCCGACGAGGCGTGTGGTGGTCGGCTCGGGTGCGCGGGCTCCGGTCGGGTGGGGTGAGACCGTGACCGGCACGCCGGTCCGGTGTATGAACCGCTTGGAGCGGTTGGTTGGCCTACTGGCCGCCCGTCCGACCGGAGCCCTCCATGACGGTAGCGCGCACTGTCGCTGATGTCCTTGACGATCACACCGTGTTCGAGATCGAGTGCATCGACCGGATGTACCTCAACGTTTTTGTGCCGCAGTTGCAGTACGCCGCTGGGCTGGTTGGGTTCGTGCACCGCCAGTTGGGGTTGCCGATCGCCTCGACTGCACCGCTGGGGAAGATCAGTGACGCGTTCACCGCGGGGATCCGTCGCTATGCCCGCGACCAGGGGGTGCCCATGGTCGACTTCGTTCGGGGCCAGCGCAAAGACGACGTCATGCACGAGTATCTGGCGTCGTTCACCGCCGCGGAGGGGGTGTTGTTCATCGGGCGTGCGCAGGAGACGACCTCGGTGTTTCGCACCGAGAAACGCCGCAATGCCGAGGGCCGGGCCTACCCGTGGATCGTCCGCTCGACCGGAGTGATCAACCAGTTCTACTTCTACTGCGTGGACGCCGACTTCGGCCCGTTCTTCCTGAAGTTCAGCTCTTATTTCCCCTACAACGCCAAGCTGTGCATCAACGGCCACGAGTGGGCCAAACGCCAGGTCGCCAATGCCGAGATCGGCTACACCGCGCTGGACAACGGCTTCGCCGCGGTCGATGACCCGGCCGCGGTGCAGGCGATCTGCGACCAGTTGTGCCCCGGGCAGATCGACGCGCTGCTACGCAAATGGCTGGCGATCCTGCCGCACCCGTTCACCACCGCGGACCGCGCCGCCGGCTACCGCTATGACATCTCGATCCTGCAGGCGGAGTTCTCCCTGACCCAGATACTCGACAAGCCGGTGTCGGGGCGGGTGTTTTTCGAGCAGGTCATCCGGGACAACCTCGATGCCGGTCGCCCTGACCAGGTCAGCCTGATCTTCGACCGGCGCTTGATGTCGCGCGGACGCCGGGTGACGCCGGGCCGGTTTCGCACCCGGGTGCTCACCGCCGGGGTCACTCCGAGCCTGCACATCGACTACAAGCACACCACCATCAAGCAGTACCACAAGCAAGGACAGGCGCTACGGACCGAGACGACCATCAACAACACCCGCGACTTCGGTATCGCCAAACGGCTGACTAATCTGCCCGCCCTGCGGGAGATCGGCATCTCCGCCAACCGGCGCCTGCTCGGCGTCCAACGACTCAGCCACAACCCCCTCCGCGCCGCGGAGGCCTTCACCGCGATCAACGATCCCTTGACCACCGACACCGGCACCCGGATCCCCGGGCTGCGCTTCACCAACCGACGCGCCCAAGCGCTGCTCCAGGCCCTGCTGATGTTCCGGCTCCTGCCCCACGGCTTCGCCAACCGCGACCTGCGCGCCCTGCTCGCGCCACTGCTGGGCCTACCGCCCGGCACCATCACCGCGGGACAGATGAGCTATGACCTCCGCCGCCTCCGCGGCCACGGGTTAATCATCCGAGTCCCGGGGACACACCGCTACCACGTCACCGACACCGGGCTGCACCACGCGATGCTGCTGACCCACATCCACACCCGGCTCCTGCAACCCGGCCTAGCCACGCTCACCGACCCCGACCCACCCCTGCCCACCCCGCTACGCGCCGCCGCGCGCAACTACCAACGCGCCCTCAACCAACTCACCGAACAGGCCGGATTCGCCGCATAAACCCAAACTTGACTCAATCACACCGACTTCGTCGGCCACAGCCTCTAGCGAGACTGCGCCTCGGACCGCCAAGTCTGTGGGCACGCCAAATAGTCCCTGCGGCTTCCTGAGCCCAAGCTCCCGCAGGGACTCACCGGTCTGGGGGCCGACCGGTCGCCATCCGCTGCGCCGAGTCGGGCGACCTAAGCCTAAGTCGCCGTCGTTGTGCCACCCATCGTGGCTGGTCAGGCGGTCGAAACGCCTGTGTGGGAGCGGACAATGAAGAACGCTACGCCCTCTCAGGAACTTGGCTCAAGTGTCAAAGTTCTAGGGACCAAGGAACCCTACGTCCCGTCCGAGACCGCGCTCGGAAGGGATGGCCCCTGACGGGGCAGCTCCGGAAACGGGCGCACGACACTCGCCTGGCGTTTCGAGCCAGGTAGGCACACAGCCCTCACCCACCCGCGCATTGTTTGCGTTTACGCACGTAGACGGCACGGGCCGATCAGGTCCAGCGGCCGCGTATCCGATGGGTCGCCCTATGGTCTCCGCTGGAGACGAGGTCTCTGCGTCCCTGTTGGCCGGGTGTGCGACAGCCAGAGATATTGGGTTGTGCCGGCGAGCCGGCTGTCTCCCTCAGCTACGGAGGGGGTCGCCTCCGAGCGTGGCACACGGACGCGACATCGACAACTTTTTGTCGATCGGGGTTCCGCAAGCGCCTAGGCGCGGTGGTCGTGCAAGGGTTCGTGCAATGAGCTTGGCCCCTTGGGCCATCGGCGCGCGGAGAACGTTGGCTGAGCACGATCCTGTTCACCTAAGCAGCCCACCACCGCCAGTGAGTCCGAGCCTGTCAGACCTCGGTCGAGGTATCCGGACGAATGCGCTCATCGGCAAGAGCGGACACATCACTGTTCAACCGGTGTCGGCATTGTCTTCGCTGTCGTCTCCCGTGTCGGTCAGGTCGGCGGTGTGAAGGCGGTGGGCCGGACGCGGTGGCGGTAGTCCTGGGGTTGCAGCTCGACGGTCGAGTGGACGCAACTGGGTCGGACGTACTCGCCAGCGGCGTACCCTCCTCATACACGGGAGTGGACCGGGTTTAGCGGGTGATCAGAGTCAGTGGGCCATGCTCAATTTTGAGGTCGAGATCAGCTCTGGTGAGGGTGGGAGCTATCGCGTTGCTGCTCGTTCCCCTGCCGGAGACATCTCCGACATCCCAGTGCGGTTTCCTTTCGACGAGCTGGCATTGGAACGCCAACTGCAGGCGGTGGAGCTTGCTCTGCTGCGTTCGGTTGCCACGCTGCGCCAGCTAATCCGCGCTGAGGAACGGCCAGTGCAGCAGTTCGGCCGGCAGTTGTTCGAGTTTATCTTCCCGCCCGAGCTGCGGGCGCACCTCAGC
>JBGSWT010000809.1:0-9547 GCA_041751815.1 Pseudonocardiaceae bacterium | reverse complement strand
AGCCGTCCGGCCGGCGCCGCGGCGCGTCGAGCCGGGCAGCGGTGCAGTCCAGAGTCGAGCCGATGTCGGCATGATGCAGCCGGATGGATCCTGCGGCCACCAGCTTCCGCAGGAACAGTGATCCGCCGACCCGCAACCGGTCGGCGAACAGCACGTCCAGGCCCGGACCGTGCAACCGGACGCCGGACAGACTTGCGCTGCCGTTCACCTGCGCGCCGACCAACCGCACCTGTCCATAGGCCTGTAGTGCACCGAAGTCACCTGGTCCGGTGTGCGCCCGGCGCGCTTCCAGGTCCCCGTGCACCTCGATACCGTCGGCTGCCAGCGCCACCGGCACGGGTTGCGAGTGATCACCGTTGTCGGTGTCGGGCTCGACTGGGTTGCCCAACGTCGCGCCGGAAAGCTGCAGATAACCGCCGATCCGAGCGTTCGTCACCCGGACGCTGCCAGCGGCGGTGAACCCCGCGTCGAGCACCAGGTTGCCGTGCACCGCGATGCGATCGGCCACCAGCGCTGCGGTGGAATCGGCGCTACCACGCGGCAACACGAGCACAGCACGCTCGGCTGGATCCGTGGTGCCCCGCAGCGTCGCACCGGAGAAGACCGCGTCACCCGCGACCGAGGCACCGGCCAGCACCACCCGGCCCTGCGCGCTGAACGCTCGATCACAGCGCAGATTGCCGCCGACCTGTACCCCCGCGGCTTCCAGCGCGTCCCCGCCGGGATGGGACAGCCGCGCGCCTCGAAGGTCGATGTTGCCGTCTATCTGTGCACCGGATAGCCGCACCTCGCCGTTAGCCTGCAGCTCCCGGGCGTCGAGCACGCCCCGGATCATCAGCCGTACCCCGGCCACAGCGTGATCACCCGCGGCGTCCAAGTGCGTGCCGATCAGCCGCAGTGGTCCCTCGATCCGGGCGTCGGACAGCACGACCGCCCCAGTCACCGTGCACTCCTCCAGCGCCAGCTCGCTGCGCACCCGCAGGTTCGCACCCCGCAGACCGGGCAATGTACAGCGGGTAAGACGCCAGCCGGCGAGGTCCGCGGCGTACAAGTCGATCAGTTCGTCGAAGGTGCAGCCGGTGAGCTCTACCAGGGCGGGGACCGTCGCTCCGGGCAGTTGCAGCGGGCCGCGGACCACGGCGCCGGCCAGCCGCAGGGCGGGAATACGGCCATCGGGTTGCAGTGGGGCACCGGCGAGCAGTTCGACAAGCAAGGCGGCGGGTACGTCGTCGCCAGCGAGGTCAAGCCTCGCGCCGGTGGCGAACGCCTTGCCCACCTCATCGCCGGTGGTACGGCTGTAGGTCACCCGCGCCCTCTCACAGCCATGAAGCGTACCGGCAGCGCTTCGCGGCGTTGGGAACAAAGATGAGGGTGGTGAACACTCCGCCCGGGACCGACCAACCTGTATATCCACACCGGTGGCGAGCCCTCGCGGTCACCCAGATGGCAGGTTCCATGAGCCTGCTGGACGTCAGCATCGTCAACGTCGCGCTGCCCTCCATCGCGCAGAGCCTGGACGCTTCAGTGGCTCAGGTGCAGTGGGTGGTGTCCGGATATGCACTGACCTTCGGGCTGATGTTGGTGGCCGGCGGGCGGTTGGGTGACGCCCTGGGCCGGCGGCGGATGTTCCTCGTCGCCTTGACCGGGTTCGTGCTCACCAGCGCGCTGTGCGGGGCGGCACCCAGCGCGGAGCTGCTGGTCGCCGCCCGGCTGCTGCAGGGCGTCACAGCCGGCATGCTCACACCCCAGAACTCGGGCTTGATCCAGGTGCTGTTCCGCGGTCCGGAGCGGGGCACAGCGTTCGGCATCTTCGGAGCCACGGTGGGGTTGTCGACTGCGATCGGACCGGTACTGGGCGGTCTCATCCTCACCGCGGCTGGGGGACCGGAGGGTTGGCGGTGGATCTTCTATGTCAACGTCCCGATCGGGCTGATCGCGATAGTGGCAGCGGCGCGCTTGGTGCCGTCTCGGCAGCCCACCGGGCGGGGAGTGGTTTCCCAGATCGACATCGTCGGCGCGGTGCTGCTCGGTGCCGGCGTGCTGTGCCTGCTGTTGCCGCTCGTACAGATCGAAAGTGGTGGGCTGAGCCGGCTGTGGTGGCTGTTCGGTCTGGCGCCGGTGCTGTTCGCGCTCTTTCTGCGTTGGGAGCGGCGGGTGGTGCGGCGCGACCGGGCGCCGTTGCTGGATACCCGGCTGTTGTCCGCCATGCCCGGCTACCCAACGGGTGCCCTGCTGGGGCTGATGTACTTCGTCGGCTTCAGCGGGATCTGGCTGGTGTTCGCGCTGTACTTCCAGCACGGCTTGGGGTACTCGCCACTGCAGTCGGGGCTCGCGGTGACGCCCTTCGCGCTGGGATCGGCCATCTCTGCGGCGGTAGCCGGCCGGCTGGTGAACAGGTACAGCCGCTGGTTAACGGTGTTTGGGCTGGGTGCAGTCGCCATCGGGTTGGCTACCACCGCCCTGGTCCTGCAGGCGGCACCGGCGGAATCGGCAGCATGGTGGGCGGCGCTCCCACTTCTGGTGGCGGGTGTCGGCGGCGGGGCGGTGATCTCGCCGAACATCACGTTGACTCTGGAGTGCGTGCCGCCCGTGATGGGTGGTGCGGCAGCCGGAGCGATGCAGACCGGCCAGCGAATCGGGTCGGCAATCGGGACGGCCGCGCTGGCGGCGGTGTTCTACAGCGTGCTGTCCCACAGCGGCAGCTTCCAGAGCGCGATCGCTGCGGCCCTTCTCACCGGGACCGGATTCGTGTGTCTGGCTCTGATCGTTGCCGTGCTGGAGCTCCGGGCTCGCCGCCGCCGGGCTGCGCTGGCCCAACCGGACGCGGCCACCGTGGCCGAGGCCGACATGCACCGGGCCTGAGTGCGGCGCCGGTGCCGTACGCTGTGGCCACGATGGCGGACAATCGGGTACAGGTCGGCGGGCCGTACTTTGAGAATCTGACACGGGGACAGGTTTTCGCCGACGCTCCGGGTCTGACGCTGACTGCGGGCCACGCCATCCTGCACCAAGCGCTGTCCGGCGACCGGCTCCAGCTGCCACTGGACCACGAGCTGTCCGCAGCGGTCACCCGCCGCTCCGAGCCGTTCGCCCACCCCACGCTGGTCTGCCATGTCGCGATCGGCCAGACGACCTCGCCGTCGCAACGGGTCCGCGGCAACCTATTCTACCGCGGCCTGCGGCTGCTGCGTCCGGTGCATCTGGGCGACACACTTCGCACCCGCACCGAGGTCGTTGCGCTGCGACAGAACCGCCCGAAACCGGGGCGACCGGCTACTGGGCTGGCCGTGCTGCGGGTTCAGGTCCACAACCAGCGCGGGGAGCCTGTGCTCGACTTCTGGCGCTGCCCGATGCTTCCGCTGCGCGACCCTGAGGCCAACACGGGGCACGCGGACAGCTTCGACCAATTTTCTGCTGCCGCCGACCCCGTCGACGATCTGCCGTGGGGATGGCAGATCGATGCCTTCCGGCCCACCGTGACCGAACCCGGCACGGTGTACGACATCGAGGTACGCGACACCGTGACCGGTGCCCCTGAGCTGGCCAGGGCCACTCTCAACCTCGCCGCCACGCACACCGATCCCGGCGCGTCGGCGTACGGGCGGCGCCTGGTTTACGGCGGTCACACCATCTCGATCGCCGGGGCGCACGCCACCCGGGCATTGCCCGATCTGGTCACGATCGTGGCCTGGCGCAGCTGCGATCACACCGGTCCGGTGTTCGAGGGCGACGTGCTGCGCACTGAGCTGCATGTCGAGGCCGTCCAGCAGCGGGACGGTTATCAGCTGCTCGACCTGCGCGCGGTGGTGCACAGCTGCCCGGCGGAGGACGCTGGGGATCAGACCGCGGCGCAGAAGCCGGTGCTCGACTGGCGGTTCGTTGCGCTGGCGCGTTGATCAGGGCGCGTTGATCGGAAGGACCGCAAGTAAGCGAGGTGAGGGATGACCGGGATCCTGGCGGGGATGCGGGTAGTGGAGGGCTCGGCCTTCGTAGCGGCACCACTGGGCGGGATGACGCTGGCTCAGCTCGGTGCGGACGTGGTCCGGTTCGATCCGATCGGTGGCGGCCTGGACGCCACCCGATGGCCGATCACCGCCGACGGCAAGAGCCTGTTCTGGGCGGGTCTGAACAAGGGCAAACGCTCGATCGCGGTCGACCTGCGATCGCCGCGGGGCAAAGAGCTGCTCACCGACCTGATCACCGCGCCCGGTGATGAGGCGGGGCTGTTCCTGACGAATTTCCCGGCCGCGGGCTGGCTGGACTACAACAAGCTCACCTCCCGGCGCCCTGACCTCATCATGGTCAACATCGTCGGCAACCCCGATGGCTCGTCGGCGGTCGACTACACGATCAACCCCGCCACCGGCTTCCCGTGGGCCACCGGCCCCAGCAGCCTGTCCGACCCGGTCAACCACCTGCTGCCGGCCTGGGACGCGATCACCGGCACGCTCGCGGCGACCGGGCTGCTGGCTGCCGAGCGCAAGCGGCGGGTCGACGGGATCGGTCAGTTCGTCCGGCTGGCGCTGGCTGATGTGGCGTTCGCCATGGTGGGGAATCTCGGGAAGATCGACTAAGTGAAGTTCAACAAGCATGAGCGGCCGAAGTACGGCAATTACCTGTACGGAGCGTTCGGGCGTGACTTCGTAACCAAGGACGGCAAGCGGGTGATGGTGGTCGGCCTGACCGCGCGGCAGTGGGGGAGCTTGGTGGCCGCGGTCGGCATCGCTGACGCCTGTGTCCAGATTGAGAAGCTGCTCGAGGTCGATCTGGGCAAGGAGGGTGACCGGTTCGCCGCGCGGCATGTGATCGGCGCGCTCATCGAGCCGTGGGTCAACAGTCGCACACTGCGCCAGGTCCGAAAGGTCTTCGACGCCCACGAGGTGTGCTGGGGCCCGTATCAAACCTTCGCGGAGCTCGTCTCGACGGATCCGCGTTGCTCACCGATCAACCCGATGTTCGCCGCGGTCGATCAGCCCGGCATCGGCACTTATCTCATGCCCGGCTCGCCGCTCGATTTCTCTGCCACCGACCGGGTACGGCCCACGGCAGCGCCCCAGCTTGGCGAGCACACCGACGAGATCCTCGCCGGAGTCCTTGGCCTGTCCGCATCCGAGATCGGCCGACTGCATGACGGAGGCATCGTCGCCGGGGCACTAGACGAGTAAGCCCAGCCCCATCAATCAGTGCCCAGCCGCATGAAACCGGGCGTCTGTGGCTATTCCGATGCCACCGGCCGTGACAACGGCCCCGGCAAGGGAGTGACTAGATGTTCGCCTTTTACTCGAACCGGGTGGGTTGCCTTGGCTCGCTGCTGATATCGGTAGCACTGACCGCTCTGCTGATTCTGATCTTGTTCGCCCTGTGAATTCGTCGATCATGAACGTCGGTCTCAGCCTGGGCGTTCCGGCGCGGCGCCCAGGCGACCGACAATCACTACGGTGCAGCACCGCGCCGTCAGCCACATGAGGGTTTCCCCCTGCCGGGACCCTGGTGAGCACCATGACCCGTCCCGTCCGCTCGGCGATCAGCGGCTCTGCGTTTTGCGTCTTGCCTGGCGAGGTGATGTACGAGTGGATCGGCCAGGCGCGGGGCCAGCGGTCCCAGCACAGCCATGATGAAAGGATCACTGGCCTCACATGCGTCGGAATCGTCCTCGCCATAGAGAACCACGTGCCGGACGCCATTACGTTGAGTTATCACGCCCATCCGGCGTCCCTGCGCGGTGACAAAGTCGTGCCGCAGCCCGATTCCAGGCAGCCGCGTCTCCTCGACCTCGACTTCCACGACACCCCTGCGGTTGACCTGCCTACAGGCTAGGCGGCACCGTCCCCGGAGGTGCTCTGCCGGATGCCATCGACCTCCGATGCGTCGGCGACCGCCTCGGCGGCGGCTTCGGCGGCCCTGGTGGCATCTTCCGCGGCCCGCGCCGACGCCTCATCGGAGGGATCGACTTCGCGGGTCGCCGCAGACTGGGGCAGGGCCTCGGAGAAAGCGCGCGAGACCCCCTGAAGCGCGGAGGTAACTTCACTGGGGATCACCCAGAACGTGTTGCCCTCGCCCTGAGCGAGTTGCGGCAGCATCTGGAGGTATTGGTACGCGAGCAGCTTGGGGTCGGGGTCGTTGCGGTGCACGGCCTGGAACACCTCATCGATCGCTCGGGACTGGCCTTCGGCCTTGAGAATCGCGGCGGTCCGGTCCCCCTCGGCGCGCAGGATCGCACCCTGCTTGTCACCCTCGGCGGTGAGGATCTGGGACTGGCGCTGCCCCTCCGCACCCAGGATCGCGGCGCGCTTGTCCCGCTCGGCCCGCATTTGCTTCTCCATCGCGTCCTTGATCGTCTTCGGCGGGTCGATGGCCTTGATTTCCACCCGGTTCACCCGCAGGCCCCATCTGCCGGTGGCCTCGTCCAGCACGCCGCGAAGCTGGCTGTTGATGCTGTCGCGGGAGGTCAGCGTCCCTTCCAGATCCATCGACCCGACAACGTTGCGCAGCGTGGTGACGGTGAGCTGCTCGACGGCCTGCAGGTAACTGGCGATCTCGTAGGCGGCCGATCGTGGGTCGGTCACCTGGAAGTACAGCACGGTGTCGATCTCGACGACCAGGTTGTCCTCGGTAATGACCGGCTGCGGTGCGAACGACACCACCTGCTCGCGCAGGTCGATTGCCGGGTAGACCCGGTCGACGTACGGGATGACGAAATTCAGGCCTGGCCGCAGCGTGCGTTGATACCGGCCGAGCCGTTCCACGTTGCGTGCTCGCGCCTGTGGCACGATGCGTACCGCTCGTACCACGGTGAAGAACGTGAGAAGCACAACGAGCAGTCCCGCGATCAGCAAACCTGTGACTTCCATGGTCACTCCCGTGGGTAGACGACGGCGGTGGCACCGTCGATCTGGATGACGTCAACGGCCGCTCCCGCGGGAATCACCAGGCTCTCGTCCAAGGCGCGCGCCGTCCACTCCTCACCGCCGATGCGCACGGTGCCGTCCCGGCCTGTCACCTCGCGTACGACGTACGCCGTCCTACCCACGAGCGCTTCTACACCGAAGCGTTGCAGCTGCGGCTGGTGCATGTGCCGCGCAGCGATGGGTCGTAGGAGCACGATGCCGGCCGCGGCGGAGAGGGCGAATACCAGTAGTTGCAGGGGCGCGGGCAGTCCGATCGCCGCGAACACCGATGCGATCACGGCGGCGCCACCGAGCAGCCCCAACGCTGCGGTCAGGGTGAAGATCTCAGCGACGCCCAGCACCACTGTGATGATCAACCAGATGACCCATGCATCCACAACGTCGACCCTCCTGACCGAGGTGACGAGCTCGCCCTCACGTGTGGGTGAGTGAAGGACACAATCGATCGTAACCTTTCGGACAGATGCCACGCTGTGTTATTCACTGGCAGGTCTGCTTGTTGTCGTGAGGTCAAGAAATCCCGATCAACGGGCTCGGTGTGCGGTCCGCGTCGGCCGGTAGGGTGAAGAACCGGTGAGCAGACGGGCGGGAGGGTTGAGACGTGCACCGACACGCCCGCCCCGGCGCGCTACTGATCCTCGTGCTCGCCCTGCTCGCTGCCGCGGTGAGCGTTGCCGGACCGGCAACGGCTGTGACCGATGCCGTGGTGCCCGCGGTGGGCCAGCCGAACGCCACCCCGCAACCTGGGGGTGACGAGCTTTCCTACGCGACTGCGCCCGCGGTGCGTCATCTCACCGCTCCGACGCTGCTCGGCCTGCTAGGCGAGGTCGCGCCGCCGCCCATGACGGATCAGTCCTCTGGTGGCGCGCCGCCACTGCACCACGGACCGGTCGCGCAGGAGGCCGTTCCCAGGCAGGTAAGGGCACCACCAGTGATCATCAATCGTTGACCCCCATCGATCACTGCCCTGAGGACTACCCGTGAGACGCCCCGTCGTGGTGCGCGCCCTGCTGGCGCTCGTCCTTGTCGTCCTGTCCGGCTATGTCGCGTTGAGCTCCGCGCCGCGCCTCGGGCTGGACCTCAGCGGTGGCACGCAGATCGTCCTGGAGACCCGCGACGCCCCCGGCATCGAGGCGAACGCGGAGTCCACCGACCGCGCACTCGAAGTGCTGCGGGAGCGCGTCGACGCGCTCGGCGTCGCTGAGCCGTCGCTGTCTCGCTCTGGTGAGAACCGGATCATCGTCGAGCTGCCCGGTGTCACCGAGCCAGCCGAGGCAGCCGCGGTGATCGGCCGCACCGCGCAGCTGTCCATGCATCCCGTACTGCCTCCCGGACCCGAGCTTGACCAACCGCAAGCCCAGCGGCAGCTCCCGGATGAGGACGGGTTCCCGCTGCCGTTGGGTCCGGCCGCAATCACCGGCGACGACGTCGATGGCGCGAGTGCCGCTTTCGACGCGCAGAACGTGCGCGGCTGGCTGGTGAACGTCGACTTCGCTGACGGTGAGGCCTGGCGGCAACTCACCGCGCAGGCGGCATGCGCCCCAGTAGGTGATCCGTCCCGGCGGATAGCGATCGTGCTGGACGACCGGATCATTTCCTCCCCGCAGGTCGATCCGTCGGTCGGCTGCGGGAGCGGCATCTCCGGCGGGAGCACCCAGATCACCGGGTCGTTCACCCAGGACGAGGCGCGCGACCTCGCGGTGCTGATCGAGGGTGGCGCGCTGCCGATCCCGGTGGAGATCATCGAGCAGCGCACCGTCGGCGCCACGCTGGGCGCCGAGGCCATCGAGGCCAGCGCCACCGCCGCGCTGATCGGTATCGCGCTGACCGGGGTCTTCCTGCTCGTGGTGTACCGGCTGATCGGCGCGGTGGCAGTGCTCGCGCTCGGTGCCTACGCGGTGATCTCCTACGCCACGCTCACCGCACTGGGCGCCACCCTCACCCTGCCAGGTCTCGCCGGGTTTGTGCTGGCCATCGGCATGGCGGTGGACGCCAACGTGCTCATCGCCGAACGGGCCCGCGAGGAGTACGCCCGCAAGCCGCGGCTGTCCCGCGCGGTGACCCTCGGACACCAGGCGGCGCTGCCGGCGATCGCCGATACCGCCGTCACCACCCTGCTCGCCGGTGGGCTGCTGTTCTTCCTGGCGTCCGGCCCGGTCCGCGGGTTCGGAGTGACGCTGACGATCGGCGTGCTGGCCTCGCTGGTCTCGGCGTTGCTCATCTCCCGGGTGCTGGCTGATCTTGTGCTGCGTTTGGGCTGGGTGGACCGCCGCCCGCAGATCTCCGGAATCTCTGATCTCGGCCGGGTGCGGCAGTGGCTTACCGACCGGGATCCGGCACTGATGGCCCGGCACCGGCGCTGGCTCGCGATATCCGGGGTGGTGGTGGTGCTGGCACTGGCCGGTCTCGCGATCCGCGGGCTCGAGCTCGGTGTGGAGTTCACCGGTGGCCGGCTGGTGCAGTACACCGGCACGCTTCCTGATACAGAGACCGCGCGTGCCGTCGTCAGCGATGCCGGGTTCCCGCGGGCAGTGGTGCAGGAGTCCGGCGACGGTGACATCACGGTGCGCGCCAGTGGGCTGACCGACGCCGACGTGGCCGCCATCGGCGATGCACTCGGCGGCCAGATGCTGCGCGAC
>JBGSWT010000808.1:0-4984 GCA_041751815.1 Pseudonocardiaceae bacterium | reverse complement strand
TCGGGCCGCACGAGCAGTGCTGCGCCGGGTTCGATGCCGACGGCCGTGGCCGTAGCGGCGTCCAGGGCATGGCTGGCCAGCGGGACTGGCGTACCCACCGCACTGGCGGCAGTGAGCCAGTCCTGCCCGGTCCGGTCGGTGAGCAGGGTCAGGCCGGGACCGAGCAGGTCGAGGCTGGAGACGGGACCGTCAGCCGCGGGTAGCCAGGTGTGTGGCAGGCGGCCGCGTAGGTCGATCGCCAAGCCTTGAGCGGCCGTGCGTTCGAAGCCGCCGTTTTCCTGCGCCGAGCGGGCGAGGTTGGCCTCCGCGATTGGCCGTCGCTCAGTCTCATAGCTGTCCAGCAACGCCGGTCCGGCCCAGCCTTTCAGCGTCCAGGCGAGCTTCCAGCCGAGGTCGTAGCCGTCGTGGATCGCGGTGTTCATCCCGAGGCCGCCGATCGGAGTGATCCGGTGCGCCGCGTCACCGGCCAGGAAGACATGCCGGTCGCGGAAGCGCTCAGCGAGCTGGGCGGCGAAGGTGAAGCCACCCACTCGCAGTATCTGCAGTGTCAGCGCGGGTACTCCGGCGCCAAGCTGGATCAGTCGGATCAGCCGGTCGGCGGGGTAGTCGGCGACCCGCTCCCGGCCGGGTTCCCAGTCCCGCCCGTACATCCAGCGATCGCCACCGGCCGCGATGAAGACGCCCTCCGCCTTGGTCTGCCCGGTCGCAGGCATGCCAAAAAGGCCCTCTGCTTCGACCTGCCCGGCCAGGTAGATCCCGTAGCGGTGTTCGCCGACCACATCCCACAGCGGAGCCACGAACAGTGCAAGGAGGGATTCGCGCACGCGGTCGGGGCCGTGCATCGGGATGCCAACCGTGTTTCGCACCATGCTGTGGGCGCCGTCGGCGGCCACCACGAAGCGGGCCTCGACCGTCGTCACGGCACCGCTTGCCTGATCGTGCAGTGTCGCGCGCACCCCGTCGTGATCCTGGTGCAGTGCCATCAGCTCGGTGCGGTACCGGATCCGGATGTTCCGGTGGGTCTTGAGGTGGGTGAGCAGCACCGATTCCAGGTGGTCCTGCGGGGCCCAGGCCGGCCCGGTAGGACTGATCGCCGCTGCCTGGGCGCGGTCTGGGAGCCCGACCGGCATGACGCTGCCCTCCGCCGAGGCGAGGGTGACGGTCCGCCAGGCCGCGGGTGTGACGTCGACCGACCCGGCGTGGATCCGCGATTCCAGGCCCCACGAGCGGAACAGCTCCATCGAACGTGTACTGATCACCGTGGCCCGAGGGTGATCCGACGCGTCGCTCCGGCGCTCGATCAGCAATGATCCGATGCCCTGGTGCGCCAACGTGATCGCCGTGGTCAACCCCGCGGGACCCGCGCCGACGATCAGCACCGGCACATCATGCGTTTCCGCTCTGGGCACTTCCTCGCTGGCCATGGCCGTCCTCACCTTCAGACCTGATCACTAATGGGATATGATCTGCTTGGGAATGGGGTCAGCGTCGGGTTCTCGATTCTGCGCCTGGAATCCAGGCCCTCCGTTTGCGCCCGCGACCAATGTGGACGCTATCAACATTCTCTCAGCGCGAAATCACTGTGGCCGTACCGTTTTTGGTCATTTCGAAATTGACGGATCTAGTACTTTCAGTACTGCCCCTATTAGTGATTGAGATGCGCTGTCGGGGGAAGAAACCCAAAACCGATGCAACTCGCCAAGAACACCGAGAAACCAGAAGTTGGCTTGGGTGTGGTGAAAATGCGATCCTGGTGGGGACGGGCTGTGTCGGAGAGCAGTACTCAAAGTACCAGATCAGGCCACTGCAAAATAGTCAAAAGCGGTACGGCCACGGTGATGCTCCGCTGAAAAGGATGCTGATAGCGTCCAATTGGTCGCTGACAGTTAATGCTGTGCGATTGAAGGCCTTCAACCTGCACAGCACTGGAGCGTACCGGTAACAGTGAGCGAACCAACGAGGAGGTAGATCGTGGATAAGCTGCGACTGGATCTGGGAACCCTGGAAGTCGAGCGTCTTGATGTTGCCGTGGCCGGCCTGAACGGCGGTCTGGAGACATTCGGAATGGGACACGCAAGCACCGAGCTGGGCCAATCCTGTGAGGGGGCCTGCGGTGCCGGCACGTGCGCGTGTACCGACAATGAGGACGGCGCGAGCTGTAACGACACTGAGTGTGACTGCGACGAGTAAGGTCGCACCGCGCAGTGGCCTTCGCGCCGGCAGCTGATCGGCTGTCCGCGGAGGTGAGAGGGACCGGATGGGGAGCAGCGTTGCGGCTTGAGCGTCACGTTGCTCCCCCTCCGCAGTGCGGTTCTCCGAGCTCGCGATAACGGGGTAGTACCAAAGGTACTGGATCGGCCCATTGCTACCTGGCCCAGATCGGTACTGTAAGGGTGATCACCGTTGAAGGCGACGTTGGTAATTTCTGATTAGTCGCTGACCGTCCGCGTTGATTGCGACAGTCAATCGATCTGGGGATCTCAACGTGGTTTTTGTGGCCGCTGCGCGGCTGCCGGCGAGCGTACGGATTGCGCAATAGTGAGTAGGGGAGCAGTCAGATTGACGACGATGGGGGAGCCGTGAGACCTAAGCTGCGCGGTGACACGAAGTATGTTCCGACGCCCGACGGCGTCTATCTGCAGAATAACCGCCGTGTGCTGCGGATCCCTGGTAAGCAGGTGTATCAGTGGGTCGACCGGTTGGCGCCGTATCTTGACGGGAACCACAGCCTGGCCGAGTTGACCGGCGGGTTGTCGGCCGACCGGGCGGAGATGGTGGACCAGCTCGTCGAGATGTTGGCAGGGGCCGGGTTCGTCAAGGACGTCGAAGCAGATTGTTCGCATACGCTCAGCCCAGCCGAGACCGATGCCTACGCCCCAGAGATCGCGTTTATCGACTACTTCTGTGACTCTGCCGCGGCGCGGTTCCAGACATTCCGGCACACCCGGGTCGCCGCGGTGGGGTCTGGCCAGACCTTGGTCGCGTTGGTGGCGGCCAACCTGGCCGTGGGGTTGCGCAACGTCGACGCGCTGGTCACCGGCGAGTGCCCGACCGACCTCGACCGGCGCCGTCAGCATCTTGAGTCGGCGCGCCAGCGCGACCCTGACCAGGCGTTGTCCGTGCAGACGGTGACAGGTTGGGACGGCGACGAGGACACCGCCCGAGCGGCGTTGGATCCCTTCGACGCGGTTGTGCACGTCTCGGACCGGCCGATGCTGAGCCGCGCTAGGATGTTGGACCGGGTCTGCCGGGCGGAGGGCAAGGTACTCGTCCAAGTCGTGATCGTGGGTGATCAGGCGTGGATCGGTCCGTTGACCGGCTCTGACGACGACCACGCTGTGGGGTGGGAGAGCGCCTGGCGTCGGTTGCAAGCTACCCGCACCGGCCCCGCGGCCGGGCGCCACAGGTTCGCGTTCACCGATGATCCCACCGCGCCGGTCAGCCAGTACTTGGCGCCACCGACGGCGGCGCTGGTGGCCAACCACGCAAGCTTCGAGGTGTTTAAGCATCTGACCGGGGTATCGGTGGCTGAGACGCGGGGGCAGCTGCTGCGGGTGGACCTGGAGACCTTGCACACCACAGCCCACCGGTTCCAGCCGCACCCGACCTGCTTGCCGGTGGCGCAGAACGCCGCGCTGCACCCGGCAGTGTCGAACCGGGAAGGGCTGGCCGAGACCGTTGACCGGTTGGCTCGCAGCGAGCCAACCGACGAGCAGGTTTTCTCCCACCAGGTGCGTGATTGCTTCGACAGCGAGCTGGGGCTGTTCACGTTCATCGACGAGGCTGACTTCCAGCAGCTGCCGCTGAACGTCTGCCGGGTCACGATCTCGAATCCGGCGCTGCTGGCCGAACCTCACGAGTCGGTCACGGCCGTCGGCGTCGGCACCGATGCGGGCATGGCGCGCCGAAGGGCCGCACAACGCGCCTGCGAGCTTTATGCGGCCGGCGTCGTGGACGAGCGGCGGGTCATCTCAGGTCATGGTCAGGGTGCGCAGGTGTGGGGTTATGACCTGGGCGAACAACGGCCAAGGTTGGTCGCGGCAGCGCCGGTCTTTCCCACGCTTCGTGGCCTGGTGCCGTCGCTGGCCAGCGCCCCGTGGCTGGCGTCGGGGTTCGGCTGGGCCGAAGCGGTCGCCACAACGCTGGCATCGGTGTGCCAGCAGCTGACCGTGGCCGGCCTGGACCTCGGCGGCGAGCCGTTCCCGCTGATCGACCTCGACGCCGGGGTGCTCGACGAGCAAGGCGCCCGCTACGCGCAGATCCTGCGCACCTGGGGAATTCGGGTAGCGGTGTACGACGTCACCGGGACGCTCCAGATCCCGACCTTCGCGTTCTGCGTCGGCAACGAGACGGTGGCATACCAAACCAACGTCGACGTGCGCGACGCCCTGCGCTGCGGGCTTGAGCAGACTGTGGCGCACGAGCAGGCACGGGCCCACCATCAGCCCGACTACGCACCCCCTCACGTTGCCGACTTGCCGCATCGGGCTCGTGGCGTGCGGCTGACCCCGCCGCAGCCGAGGAGCCCGGGTGACTGGGCCCACCAGCAGCGCCGGCTGTGTGACGCCCTGATGCAGCAAGGACGCCGGGTCGTGGTCGTCCCCCTCGACCACGACCCGGCCGTCACCGACGTCCTGCCCCACATCGTCAACCTGGTCGTGGAGCCGAGGTAACCACATGACGACCGTATCCCTCGCGCCCGAGCGGGCGGCCACCGCCGGCCTGGCCGGCCAGGGTCTGATGCATACGACGCTGGCCCGGCGGTTAGTGGACGCCTGCCCGGTCCTGCTTGTCGAGGCGAGCCACGTCGGCATGGACGGCTGCGGTGTCGCCGTGCTCGCCAGCGACGGCTGGGACCCCGGCCTGCACAGTGCGTTCAACGCCGAGTGCCTGGCGCGGGGAGTCCCGTGGTTGCCCGCCTACGTTGAGCGCGGACATGCGGTCATCGGCCCGTGCACGCTCCCCGGGCAGACCGGCTGCGCGG
>JBGSWT010000807.1:0-2478 GCA_041751815.1 Pseudonocardiaceae bacterium | reverse complement strand
CACCGCGACGCTCAGCGCCAGCACGCAGACCGCCGCGGCGAGCATCGCGGCTCGGCGTGGGGAGGTGATGCCCAGGAAGTGGCCGATCCGTACCCCTAGCGGACGGGTCGCCGAGCCAGCGGGCGCAGCACTGCGCCTGGTCAGCCCGGGCCCGCCCATCGGGCTCAGTCCTCCGGAGCGAACCGGGCAAACGCCAGGTCGCCGGCGTAGCGGGCCGCGTCCCCGAGAGCCTCCTCGATACGCAGTAATTGGTTGTACTTCGCCACCCGCTCCGACCGGGCGGGTGCACCGGTCTTGATCTGACCGCAGCCGATCGCCACCGCCAGATCAGCGATCGTGGTGTCCTCGGTCTCGCCGGAGCGATGACTCATCATGCAGCGGTACCCGCTGGACTGGGCCAGCGTCACCGCGTCCAGGGTTTCCGACAGCGTGCCGATCTGGTTGACCTTCACCAGCAGCGCGTTGGCCACCCGGCGGGTGATGCCCTCCTCCAGCCGCTCTGGGTTCGTCACGAACAGATCATCACCGACGAGCTGTACCCGATCGCCGATCTCCGCGGTGAGCCGCGCCCAACCGTCCCAATCGTCCTCCGCGAGCGGGTCCTCGATGGACGCCAACGGGTAGGCGGCGATCAGTTCGGCATAGTAGACGGCCATCTGCTCGGCGCTGCGAGCCTTGTTGTCGAACATGTAGGAGCCCTCGGCGAAGAACTCGGTAGCAGCCACGTCCAACGCGAGCACGATGTCTCGACCCAGCGTGTAACCGGCTTTGTCCACCGCGGTGGCGATGAGATCCAGTGCGGCGGTGGTGGTGGGAAGGTCAGGCGCGAAACCGCCCTCGTCACCGAGTCCGGTGGCCAGCCCGTTGGACTTGAGCACCGCCTTCAGCGCGTGGTAGCACTCGGTGCCCCAGCGCAGCGCCTCCCGGAACGAGTCCGCACCGATTGGAGCGATCATGAACTCCTGGACGTCGACGCCAGTGTCGGCATGCGCGCCCCCGTTGAGGATGTTCAGCATCGGTACCGGCAACACATGCGCGTTCGGGCCACCGATGTAGCGGAACAGTTCCAGACCGCTGGATTCGGCGGCCGCCTTGGCAACGGCCAGCGAGGCACCGAGGATCGCATTGGCGCCCAGTCGGGCCTTGTTCGGCGTGCCGTCCAGGTCGACCAGCTTCTGGTCCACCACCCGTTGCTCGAACGCCTCGATGCCGGTCAGCTCGGGCCCAATCTCGTCCAGCACTGCCGCAACCGCGCGCTCAACGCCTCTACCGAGGTAGCGCCCCGAGTCGCCGTCGCGCAGCTCCATCGCCTCGTGTTCCCCGGTGGACGCCCCGGAGGGCACCGCGGCACGGGCCAATGTGCCGTCATCAAGCGCCACTTCGACCTCGACAGTGGGGTTCCCGCGCGAGTCCAGAATCTCGCGGGCTCCGACCTGCTCGATGACGGCCACGGATGTGCTCCTTGTCGGCTGCCGGGATGGTGTCGGGAATGGTTGAAGGAGGGCCTGGTGAGCAGGACCAGCCTAACCGCGGCCGGGCGCGGTCGGTCGGAGGCGCGCGCCGGTGATCGAATTCAGGGCTCGTGCAACAGCATGTCACCGCGTACCGTTGGTATGACCATGACCGCCGCCGACCGCCCCATGGACGTCGTCGAGCAGTTCCGGCGCGCTGAGTCGCTGGTCTCCGAAAGGCGTCCCCTGGAAGCCCTCCGAGAGCTGCGGCCGGTATTGGACGCCGAGCCGGACGCACCGAGCGTGCAGCTGCTGGCCGGCCGGGCCTATCTGCAATCCGCCCAATTGCATCGTGCGGAGCAGGCGTTCCTTCGGGTACTCGAGCACAACCCTTCAGACCACTACGCGCGCTTCGCGCTGGGCCGCACGTTGCAGCGCCAGGGTCGGCTGGAGGAGGCGCGTGCACAGCTGGCAATGGCAGCAGCGATGAACCCGACTCCGGACTACCAGGAAGCACTCAACGAGGTACGAATGCGGCTAGCTGCCCGCGAGATCTGAGTTACCCGCGAGATCTGAGCCGAGCTACGAGACCAGCCCTACCCTCAGGTCGTGTCCTTGGCATTGCGAGCGTAACCCTGCGAGAAACCATAAACTTGCTGCGCGTACTCGACGGAGTTGTTGTAGGACAGAATCGCCCGCAGCCAGCCGTCACCGGCTCCGAGGTTCCGGTTGTCCGCGCAGAGGTATTGGGCCGCGGCCAGTGCGGAGTCGTCGATGCTTTGCGGGTCGGTGATCCCGTCCTGGTTTGCGTCGGCGCGCCACCCCGCCCAGGTGGACGGGATGAACTGGAAAGGCCCGACGGCGCGATCCCAGATGTTGTCAGCGTCGAGCAGCCCGCCGTCGGTGTCCGCGATGGCTCTGACGCCGGGCGCGCCGTTCAGCGGAATCCCGATGATCGGCGCCGACGGCCGGCCGTCGGGTTCCATGGTGCGACCCTGGATCTGGCCGTGCTGGGACTCGCCGGTCG
>JBGSWT010000806.1:0-9459 GCA_041751815.1 Pseudonocardiaceae bacterium | reverse complement strand
CTGCGCACCGCCGCCGAGGTCCGCTCCACCCGCACCCTTGACCGGTTGCGCACGCTGCAACGCCAGGCCCGGCCCCTGCGCGCCGGCTCCCCGCATCTGCGCGAGTTGGACGAGCGGATCACGCACCTGCTTACCCGCACTACTGCTCACCGAGACGGAGCTACCACCGCCTGATAGCTGACACCATTGACGTCGACGTCGTCCTTGCCTACGCCGTCGGATCGGACGTCCGCGCCGTAGCGCAGCACCGAGGACTTCCGTCCCGACGGATCGCGTAGGCGGGCGTCTTCTGGCTCGATGCACTGACCAGCTCGTGGGGGCCAGCTGCGATGGAGAGGGGTTTAGCGATGAGTATGCGAAGGGGCTGGGGTGAACCGCTATCTTGTCGACCGTGTTGTCCTTCTCTGGCTTAGCGCCCCGCCCGGTGTCGATGCGATCGGCTGATCCTCCGGTATCGACGGTCCTGTTCGATCTGGACGGAGTGCTAGTCGACTCGATGCCGACAATGCGCGCCGCGCTGGCAGAAGCGTGGATGCAGGTCGGGTGTGTTGGAACTCCCGATTTCGATGCGTTCCGCCAGCAGTTGGGACGACCGCTTGGCGACATCGCGCAACAGCTCGGCTGGCCACCAGGGATGATCAGTATTTACCTGGACGCCGCGATCCGTGAGATCGGCGCCACGACCTGTTACCCGGGGGTAGTCAGGCTGCTGGACGAGTTGGCGTCTCGCACGGTTGCGGTGGGAGTGGTCACTGGGAAGGACGGGAGACGAACGCGGGCGCTGCTGGCGCTTCTGGGCTTGGCCCGCCGGATAGAGGTCGTCGTGGGAGGTGATGAGACCGACCGGGGTAAGCCCGACCCGCAGCCGGTGTATGCGGCGCTTGATCGGTTGAAGGCACGGCCGGGTGAGACGTTGATGGTAGGAGACATGCTGGTTGATCTGGCCGCCGGACGAGCAGCTGGATGTCGAGTGGCTGCGGTGACGTGGGGTTACGGTGACCCGGTCGAGCTGCGTGCGGCGAAGCCTGACTTCGTGGTCAGCAGCTCGGACGAGTTGCTGACCGTTCTCGAGGGTAGATTGGTGAGTCGAGAAAAGTGGTAACCGCCGCGATCGATCTGGGGGCGAGCAAGGTCGCGCTGCGACGGTGTGGTGGCGACAGCTGCGACAAGTCCGCGCGGTTGCCATCCAAGCCCGTGGTGGAGCAGTGGCGATGGTTGTCCGAGTGGCTCACCGGAGCTTGCGCCGAGCATCCGCCGGACGTGCTGGTCGCCGCCGCCGCGCCCATGGTCGATGAACACGGAGTCATCAGTCGCTGGCCTAATCGTCCCGACTGGGTCGGTCGGGACCTGGCCGGTCTGTTGCTTCGGGCCACAGGGGCGCGGGCCGTGGCCGTGCTCGACGACGGTCAAGCCGCGGCGGTGGGCGAGGCTCGGGCTGGTGGCCTACTCGACGTCGTGGTGCTGACCGTCGGCACTGGTCTGGCCACAGGGTTGGTGCGCGGCGGCGAATCTCGTTCGGTGCCGGAGCTGGCCCATCTCCCGCTGGCTGGTGGCGGCTCCTGGTGTGTGTGCGGTCGCACCGGGTGTGTTCAGGCATCGCTGTCAGGACCGGCGATGCTCAGTTCGGCCGGCGACCGGGCCGGTCGGCCGGTTAATTGGCGGCAGTGGACGCAGGCGTTCGAGGTAGGTCGAATGTGGGCACGGGAGGCGGTCGCCGACGTGGCGGAGTGCCTGGCGATGGTCGCGTTCTCCGCGGCGGCGCTAACCAGCATCGACATCGTGGTGGTCACCGGCCGACCGGTCATGACGCTGCCCGCGCTGGTTGAGCACGCAGCACGCAGGGCGGACACGCTGGCCCGGTCAGCCGGTGAGCCGAGACTGAGGCTGCAGCGCGGTTCGTTGGGCGGGCGAGCAGCGCTCACGGGAGCGTGTCATCTCGCCACGGCGGGTTTCAGGTAGTTGGTTAGGGTGTCATCAGCGTTGCCCGACCCTCGGGCCGCCATAGTCGTTGTGAGGAGTACCGCGGTGACCGCTGTCCGTCACGCAACCGCACGCGTTCCTGGTTCGAAGTCGGTGACGGCTCGGGCCTTGTTTCTGGCTGCTGTCGCTGAGGGGACCACCCGTCTCAGTCGACCGCTGGATGCGTCTGACACCCGGGCGTTCCTCGGGGCCATCGCTACATTGGGCTATTCGGTCGAGCAGACCGAGAACGTGTGGGCGGTGACGGGAAACCGGGCCGGTCCACCGGCAGAGAACGCCACGGTGTGGTGTCATGACGCTGGCACGGCCGCCCGGTTCCTGCCTGCGCTGGTCTCCCTCGGTCATGGCCGGTACCGGATCGACGCCAGCGACCAGATGCGTGCCCGTCCCATGTCCCCGTTGGTACAGGCACTGCGGGACATTGGAGTGCACATCGACGCCGCGCCGGGCGACCGATTGCCGTTGGAGATTCGAGCCGACGGTGTCGTCGGAGGGGACGTCGCGCTGGATGCCGGTGTCTCGAGCCAGTACCTGACCGCGCTGTGCCTGATGGCGCCAGCGACCAAGAACGGCCTGCGAATCACGGTCAGTCAGTTGGTGTCGGTCCCCTACGTCGACTTGACCTTGGCGATGATGCGCGAGTTCGGTGTTGATGCGAACCGCGACGGCCAGACGTTCATCATCCCACCCGCGACGTACCGTGCCCACGATTACGCCATCGAACCTGACGCGTCGACTGCCTCTTACTTCTTCGCCGCCGCTGCGCTTACCGGTAACAGCGTCACCGTGCCGGGCCTGGGACGCCGGTCTAGGCAAGGTGACTTACGGTTCGCCACCGATGTGTTGGCCCGGATGGGCTGTCAGGTCGAGTCCGGTGAGGATGACACCACGGTTACCGGGCCAACCCAGTTACGCAGCCCTGGCGAAATCATCATGCGCGATATCAGCGACACCATGATGACCCTGGCCGCGATCGCGCCGTTCGCCGATGCGCCCGTGTTGATCCGAGACGTGGCCAACTGCCGCGTCAAGGAGTGCGATCGCATCGACGCCATCACCACAGCGCTGAACGCCTGCGGCATAACCACCCGGACCGGACCGGACTGGCTGGAGGTCACTCCAGGAGAGCCTCGTGGCACGATGATCGACTGTCATGCCGACCACCGCATCACGATGGCCGCCAGCGTACTCGGCCTGCGCACCCCCGGGCTGCGGCTGAACGATCCGAAATGCGTGGCCAAGACCTTCCCCGGCTTCCACGACGAACTCGATCACGTCGTCGCTCAATGGCAGCAGACTGCACCGTGACCAGTGTGCTGGTAGTCGGCTGCGGGCACATCGGACGCCGTGTCCACGTCCCATATTTCGCCGCCCACCCACATGTCGATCGATTACTCATCTGCGACACCAAACTTGACGCTGCTCACGTCGCAGCTCAGACGAGCACGAAAGCGGAGATCCACACCGGAAGCATCGCCGATGCTGGCGCAAACGTTGTCGTGATCGCCACTCCGGCGGTCACCCACGCCGAACTGGGTGCTCAAGCGGTCGCGGCGAGAGCCGACGTGGTGGTCGTCGAAAAGCCACTGGCGGTCGACCCCATCGAGGCATCCGATCTGGTGACTGGCGCCGTGCTCGCCGGGACACGGCTGCACCCTTGTTACACCGCACGATGGCGACCTGAGGCCGCTGTCATGCGCGACCTCGTGGTAAGTGGCGAACTCGGCCGAGTCCAGCACGTCGACACCCGCTGGCAGCGTCACGCTGGTGTTCCCGGCACTTCTGCTGCGGACGGCGGTGTCGTCTGGGATCTTGGCTCCCACCTGGTCGACCTCGCACTCTGGGTGACTGGCTGGACAGCCCGAGGGTGGGTCACCGCCCGTGCGTTGCACCTGGGTGGCAAAACCGTCAAAACCGCCTGCTGGTACACCGACGAGCCATCAAGCGTCGCGCCGCAGACCCCGGTCGGTCCTGACACTGTCGTCGGCCAGGTGGATCTCGATGACGGGTTGATCAGCCTGCTCTGCTCGTGGGCGAGTCCGGTCCAACGCGACATGGTGGAGATGACGGTGACTGGTGACACCGGCCGGGTTCGGTGGAACACCGTGCTGGGCTTCTCGCCGGCCCGCACCACGGTGTCGGCACCGGCGCTCGTCCTCGAACGCCCCGGCCAGCCGCCCCGTATTCTTGTCAACGGTCAGCCGCGCGAACCCGTCGAGTACAGCCAGCAACTCGCCGTCGTACTCCCGCTTCATGCCGATGTCCCCAGGCAGGCCGATCCTTGGACCGCCCTCGCCTCGGTTGCGGTCTGTCACGCGTTGGCCACATCCGTATGCACCGGTAATCCGGAAAATATCAGTACTCTCGTGGCGACGTCGTGAGTTCCATCGATCGGCTGGCGCTGCTGGGAGGATCACGACTGCGGAATCGCAGCGTACCCGCCTGGCCTCAACCATCCAACACTGCTCACCACAACCTGCAGGCGGTACTCGACTCAGGCCACTGGTGGCAAAGCGGCAACGGCTTCGCGGAGAAGTTGGAGAGCTGGCTCGTCGCCCAGTTCGATGCGCCGGCTTCCGTTGCAGTTGCCAGTGGAACCCTGGCGCTGGAACTTGCCCTGGCAGCGCTGGATATCGGTCCCGGGGACGAGGTTCTCGTCCCGGCCACCACCTTCATCGCCACCGCGACTGCGGTCAGCCGCATCGGCGCCACGCCGGTTCCCGTCGATGTCACGCCGGCGACCTTGTTGGTCGACTTCGACCAAGCCAGTGATGCCGTGACCTCACGAACTGCAGCGCTCATTGTCGTTCACCTGGCTGGCTCTGCCGTCGACCTGGCTGCTGCTCGTATCTGGTGCGACAGCCGAGGACTCGCCTTAGTTGAAGACAGCGCGCAAGCTGTCTCAGCCGCGGTCAACGACCAACGAGTCGCCACCGTCGGCAACGCAGCCATTCTCAGCTTCCAGGCGGCCAAGTTGCTGCCCGGCGGCGACGGTGGTGCCGTCATCACCCGCGACTGGCAGATCAGCCGCCGTGTCGAACTGCTGGCTAACAACGGCCGCCCCCGCGGTTCCACCTCCTACAGCCACATCCTCATCGGTACCAACGCCCGCATCAGCGAGTTCGCCGCCAGCCTCGCCCTCGCTGCCACCCGTGACTACGAACAGATATGGACTCGACGCGACCGTACCGCTCGTATACTCGACGTCAACCTTCGGCGACTCGCTCCGGAGAGCGTCGTTGACGTCCCCGCTGGGACAAGCCGACGAGACCACTACATGGTGTTGCTGCGGAGACCCTCGACGCTACGCAACGCTGGCATCACCACGACGACGATGGTTGCCGCCCTGACCGCCGAGGGACTACCAGCCCGAACTCTCTTTCCCGCATGGCACACCACGCCGGTGTTCAATACCGAGCGTCGGCACGAATCGTGTCCGTCCGCAAGACACGCGACAGACGACGTCATCTGGTTCCATCACCCGCTCTTGCTCGACCCAACCTTCGCCTCAGACCTCCCGCAGGCCCTCACCAAGTTGATCCGTCACGCCGACCAGCTCAGTTCATGGCAACATCACGACGGACCGGACATGACCTCTGTCGACCACATCGCCGTGGAGGCACGCAACCTCGGCAACGAAAACAGTAAGACTTGAGCGAAGGGTATTGGTGATGACCAAGGTCAGCTGCAGCTCGGATGTGGTAGTCGTCGGTACCGGAGTCCTTGGCATGACCATCGCCCTGCATGCGGCAGACCAGGATCTGTCCACCATCCTCGTCGGCCCTGGCCCGTACAACGACGAGGCGGCCAGCCCCGCCGCAGGCGCTATGTTCGGTGTCCTTGGTGAACACATAGCCTCAGCCACGAGCACTCTCGACCGTGCCGACCTCCAGTTTCGATACGACGCCGACCAACGCTGGCCCGACTTCGCCGCCCGCCTCACCGAGGCCGCTGGCGCGCTGGTATCCGTACTGCGCGGTACCGTGATCATCGCTAACCTGGACAACCACGCCGACCACGCCAACCTCGACGCTATCGGTGCGGTTGCCCACCAACTCAACCAACCCGTCACCGACGTCGACCCGCGAGACATCAATGGCCTACACCCTGCTCCTCGATATCTGCCTACCGCAGCGCTGTATCTTCCCGACGAAGGGTGGATCGACACCACCACACTGCTGCCGGCCCTCCAGCAAGCATGCGCGAACCATCCAAGCATCGATCGCCGTCAGTGCCACGTCACGAAGGTGCAGACCGGAACCGACGTGTCCGTCCGGGGCGTCGAACTCGACGACGGCAACATCCTGCACACCCGGCACGTCATCCTCGCAGCAGGTGCCGCCACCGGCCGGCTGTTGACTGGCCTGCCTCATCTCGACACCCTGCCAGCGCTCCGGGGTGGGAAAGGCGTCAGCATCACCCTCGACGTCGAAGAAGTGCGACAGCCGCCGTATGTGATCCGCACCCCCAACCGGGACTTCTCCTGTGGCTACCATCTCGTACCACGCGACGGTGGAGGCCTCTACGTCGGCGCAACCAACCGCATCGGCGACACACCCGGTGCCGGATGCTCAGCCACCGCAGGCGAACTCGCGAACCTTCTGCACGGCCTTCTTCACCAACTACGCGTCGACCTACGCAACGCGCCCGTCGTGAGCTACTCATCCGGTCTTCGACCTGCCAGCGCCGATGGCTACCCTCTCATCGGTCCAACCGAACTGCCTGGCCTCCACCTGGCCACGGGCACGTACCGCAACGGCATCCTCATGGCGCCTGCCGTTGCCCACGTGACGGTTGCCGCACTCACGGGTTCAGCTCCAGACATCGCCAACCCATTTTCACCCATCGCTGACTGGCGCGGCCGTCCTGTCGCCAACCTGCCTCAGGTGATCGCGGACGGCGCTACGCACCTCGCCTCGTTCCTCACCGAACCCGGCGGACACCTTCCATACAGTCGACAAGCGGAACTAACCGCATTTCTCACCCGCCTCCTCCACCTCGTGCTCACGCCCGACACGACAGACGTCGAGCGACTCCGGCTTCATGACGAACTCGTCCGCCATCCAGTTCCTGAAACCATCGGTGAGATCTACTATCAACTCGTCAACGGCGGACCGAATTAATGACAGGGAAAAATTTATTGCCCCATCCTGCCCTGAACTCGCCAAAACTTGGAGCACTTCACCTGCTCCGGCCGCTCCCCAGTGCGCGACAGCGCTCAGTCTACCTCGCGACGACTGGCGCCGGTCGAACCGTGGTCATCAAAGGAGGAACCGATCGCCGCACCATCGCGGCCGAAGCACGCGCCCTCGCATGCCTTGCTCCCGCCGGCGCACCCTGCCCTCGCCTGCTCGACACGATCGACGACCACGGCACTCTGACGCTCGTGATGGACCACGTACACGGCCACCGTCCAGCCACTGCAGCGGACTTCACCGCGTTAGGCGTCGCTCTTGGCCAGCTACACCAGCTGCCATCCTGCTTGCTCGGCCCACCCACACCGTTGACCGACCTGCTCGCACCGGCTCTGGCTGCCGGCCAGAACCACCAGCTGCTCCATCGCGTTGTCCTGCGACTCAGCGAGAACCACGCAAATTCGCCTGCAAGCTGCACACATGGCGACGCTGGCCCAGACAACGCTATTGTGGCCATCGGTGGCGTCACGCTCATCGACCTAGAAACCGCACGCACCGGTCACCCAGCTCTCGACCTGGGCCGAACAGTCTTCCTCACCGGATTGGAGACTGGACACACCAACAGTCAGGCCGTAATCGACGGTTACCGGAACTGCTTGCCCGTTCCTTTCGATCTCGCCGACTGGATCATCGCCGCTGGCCTGCAAATAACCACGTGGCGACGATCTCATCCCAGTCCTGTTCGGTGCTGGGAAGAAGCATTGAATGCGACCCTCGACTGGGCGCGGCGGACTGCGAGCCGAGTGTGATACCCGGCTGGCTCGTGTGGTCACCCGGTTCCAGGGTAACAGTGAGTCGTCGCTTGATGGCTAACAGTCAAACGTATTGTATGGGTTGGGAGGGTGTCAGTCACGGTGTCTGGCGCTGCGACCGGTGGTGTCCCAGGGGTGTCACTGGGGTGTCACTTCACGAGTCGGACTTCACAAAACACCCGGAGTGGGCCACGATCAGCGACGACGATCAGTGATCACTGCGACGAACTTCAGGATGTGACGGAATGGGCCACGAAGACCCAGCGGGCGACGGCAACCCCACGCTGCGGACGCTGCTGGACGAGGCGCGGATGAGTAACGCCGCGCTGGCGCGGGCGGTGGTGGCCGCGGGTGCGGCGGAGGGGATGCACCTGGGTACGGGTGTCAGTGCGGTGCGGCGGATGGCGGAGGGGTCCCAGCCGCGGTGGCCGGTGCCGCGGTTGGTCGCCAAGGTGCTCTCGCGCAGGCTGCACCGGGAGGTCGGTGTCACCGAGTGCGGGTTCGCCGACCGCAACCCCACACCTGGTGATCTCTACGATGGGTTGGACTGTTCTGCGACACTGGACGGCACGGTCCGTACAGTCGTGAGGTTAGCGGGACAGGACATGAACCGACGCAGGTTTCTGCTGGGGTCGTCGTTCAGCGCGGCGGCCTTCTCCCAACCGGCGCTGTTCGCCCTGACAGTGCCGTCGGGCGCGGAGAGCACCGCACGGCATGAGGGCATGCGGGTGAGCATGACCGAGGTGAACCTCCTCACCGATCAGGTCACCAACCTGGGCCGGCTCGACTGCCAGTACGGGGCGGGTCAGCTGCGCGAGCAGGTGGTGACGCTGCTGCACCTTGAGGCCGACCACCTCCTGCACGCCAGCTACTCGGAGAAGGTCGGCAAGGCGCTGTTGACCGCGGTCGCGCAGGTCGCCAAGCTGGCCGGGTTCACCGCGGTCGATGTGGGTCGGCATGCGCTGGCGCAGCGGTACCTTGTCCAGGCACTGGATCTGGCGATGGCCGCAGGTGACCGGTGCTACGCCGCCTACGTGCTCGGCGGGATGAGCTCGATGACCATGCAGATCGGGCAGAACGCGCTCACCGAACACGATCGGCTCCAGCACGGACGCCAGACGGTGGCGCTGGCCCGGGCCGGGCTGACAGTCGCTCAAGGCACGGCCACCCCAGCACAGGTTGCCGATCTGCACGCGCTGGAAGCACGGGGTTTCGCCCTGGTCGGTGACGCCCGCGAGGCGCACCGCGCGGTGTTGGCCGCCCAACGGTCCTACGAGTCGATCTGCCCCGAGGACGAGCCGTTATGGCTGTTTCACTACAGCGAAGCTGCGTTCGCCGCGGACCTGGGCAAGTGCATGAGTGACCTCGGTGAGGCCGGGCAGGCCATCACGCAGAGCACCATCGCGGTGAACGGCTTCGAGCCCCGGCGGGTCCGTGCCCGCTGCTTCGCCCAGATCGACCTGTCCGGCGCCCACCTGTTGGGCAATGACCGGGAGCAGGCCGCCGCAGTGGGTCGGGACGCGCTGCGCACC
>JBGSWT010000805.1:0-4260 GCA_041751815.1 Pseudonocardiaceae bacterium | reverse complement strand
CGATGCCCGAGGTGGTGCGCGAGATGCACGCGAAGTCCGGGCTGACCGAGGCGGTGCGGCGCTCCACCGTCAGCCTCGCCGAGGCCGAGCAGCAGGTGCTGGCCTATGTCCGCAAGTGGGTGCCCGACGCCCGCTCGGCGCCGCTGGCCGGCAACTCGGTGGCCACCGACCGAGCGTTCCTGGCCCGTGACATGACCCAGCTTGACGAGCACCTGCATTACCGGATGGTCGACGTGTCGTCGATCAAGGAGCTGTGCCGTCGCTGGTACCCGCGGGTGTACTACGCGCAGCCGGCCAAGGGTCTGGCGCATCGGGCACTGGCCGACATCACCGAGTCCATCCGCGAGCTGGCGTACTACCGGCGCACCGTGTTCGTGCCCGAACCGGGCCCGAGCTCCGAGGAGGCGCAGGCGGCGGCGCAGGCCATCGTCGATCAGATGCCCGGGCGGTAACTGCGCTGCGGCGCCGGATATCATGGTTGTCGCGCTGGCGATGTCGGCGCATGGTGGGTGTAGCTCAGTCGGTAGAGCACCTGGTTGTGGTCCAGGATGTCGCGGGTTCGAATCCCGTCACTCACCCCATACCTGAGACGTCTGGCACTAGAGTGCCGCGCATGAGAGGCGTCAAGGTCAACCACGAGCTCACCGGATCATCTGACTTGCCGGTGCTGGTGCTGGCCGGGCCGCTGGGTAGCACGATGCAGATCTGGCAGCCACAGGTCGATGCGCTTGCCGACCGGTTCCGGCTGCTCCGCTATGACCATCGCGGGCATGGCGGATCTCCGATGGGTGGCGGATCGTACGTAGTTGCAGATATGGCCATCGACGTGCTCGAACTACTGGACCGGCTGGAGATCGAGCGGGTGGCCTTCTGCGGCCTCTCGTTGGGCGGGATGGTCGGGATCTGTCTCGCCGCGTACGCCCCGGAGCGGCTGTCGTCACTCGTGTTGTGCAGCACCAGCGCGCGCTACGACGACCATGGTCCGTGGGTGGAGGGTGCCGCATCAGTTCGTTGGGCGGGCATGTCCGCGATAGCACCACAGGTGGTCGCCAGCTGGTTCACCCCAGAATGGGCAGCTGCACATCCGGAGGCGGTGGAGCAAGCGGTCCAGATGATCGCCGGCACTTCGGACGACAGCTATGCCGCAGGGTGCGGGGCCATCGTCAGCTGGGACGCTCGCAAATTGATCGGCCGGATCAGCACGCCAACCCTGGTGATCGCCGGTTCTCAGGATCCGGGGACGCCGGTGACTCCACATGCCAAGACGCTTGCCGCCGCCATCTATAGAGCGAAGCTGGAGGTGCTCGACGCCGCGCACCTGGTATCCATCGAGCAGTCAGACCGGGTCAACCGCCTGATCGCCAAGCACGCCGCACGATGATGGTGCTGGTGCTGGGTGCGGCTACTTGTTATTGCCCCCCGAGACCCACTGTCCCCACGAGATCTGCCAGTCACCGAAGCCGTCCCACGGTTTGAGGTTGGGGCCGCCAGTGTTGGTGTTGATGACAACGTCACCCTTCTTCACGTTGTCGAAGAACCACTTGGCGTTCTCCGGTGACAGGTTGATGCAACCGTGGCTGACGTTGCTGTTGCCCTGCTGAGCGACTGACCATGGCGCGGAGTGCACGAACTCACCGCTGTTGGAGATACGGGTAGCCCACTGCACTTTGGTCATGTACCCGCCGGCATCGAGCGAGAGGCCGAAGGTGGTCGAGTCCATCACCTTGGTCGCATTGCGTTCGGTGACCACGTGCACACCATTGGCGCTGGCGAAATCCGGGCGGCCCATGGAGATGGGCATCGTGCGCACCACCCGGCCATTCATTTCGACGACCATCTGGTGGGTCGCACCGTCGGCCCGGGCTACGAAGGAGTCGCCGATCGTGAACTGGGACTTTCGATCCTGCTGGCCGTACACCCCGTTGCCGAAGTCCTTGCCGTAGAACCGGATGTCCACGGAGACCTTGGTCCCAGGCTGCCAGAACTGCTGGGGACGCCAGTGCACCTCCTTGTTGGAAAACCAGTAGAAGGCGCCCTCGACCTGGGGGCTCGTGGTGACGGTGATGGAGTCCTGGGCTGCTTGCTTGTTTGCGATCGGCTCGTCGAAATACAGCGCCAGCGGTTGTCCCACTCCCACCGTTTGCCCGTCGGTCGGGTTGATCGACGGGTAGACGAGGGTGCGTGGCGCGATGGTGTTGAAGCTGGACGCGATGGCCACCGGTCGGTTGTCGTCGCCCACCGCGTTGGCATTGATCCGGTATGCCTTGCCGTAGCCCAGAGGCTCGTTGGTCTTCCAGCTCGTCCCGTCGGGCTCGAGCTGGCCGACGACCGGCGCCCCTTCGGGATTGGTCAAGGTCACCTGGCCGAGCTTGCCCTTCGCGACGGTGACGGTGATGGGTGCCAATGGCGAGACGTCGGTCGCGCGATCCGGCGGATCGGTGGTGATGCTCGCGACCGGAGGAGGAGGGGGCGGTGGGACAGCCGGGAGCTCACCGGGCTTCGGCGCGCTGAGACCTGCGCTGCAACTCGCCAACAGCGTGCCCAGCATGCCGATGACCAGCAACACCGTGATCATCAGGGTGTTCTTGATCAGCTTTGACACTATGCTCCGACCCCCGACCGCCGGACGCGACTTGCTCGCCCCCACGGGCACCATCCGTTCCGTCATTCACTGCTGCAAGAGGATTTGAGTCTGCCCCACCCGACCGACAGACTTGCTGGCACACCCAGCGGGGTACCTGTGTACTGACGCATGGCGGCGTTGTCGGGTTGCTTGTGGTCCTGACTCGAACCAGCCGGCCCCAGCGTGCTAGCGTCCTGCACGTCGCGCACGGGAGGCGTCGACACCAGCGCCGCTAGCTCAACTGGCAGAGCAGCTGACTCTTAATCAGCGGGTTCGGGGTTCGAGTCCCTGGCGGCGCACCACCTCTCACCAGCGTAAATCGAAGGAAGAAGATCAGCTGTCGGGATCTTTGTCCATCGGACTGTCCATTTAAACGCTCTACGCTGCCCCTATGGCACGTAGGAAGCAGCCTCCGAAGGACCTCACCGGCATCCGCCAGCGTGGCGGCACCTACCAGGTCCGCGTCTCCGCAGGGTACGACCCGGTGACCGGTCGGCAGCTCATGCTCAGCGGTTCGGCCGACGCCGAAGACGCGGCGGTGCTGGTTCGCGACCGGTTACGTGCGCAGGTGCGAGACAACACGGCAGCGCGGACGAATGTCACACTCGGCTATCTGCTCGATGAGTGGCTGTCCGGGCATCAGGTCGAGGAGACGACGCGGGCCAGCTACCGGAACCCTCGGGAATTGCATCAGGTGGGCGAGGAACGCCTGGTTGCCTGATGCGGGCGCACTCCCGAAGCCAGTCCGTCGACGTGAGATGTAGGGCGCTGACCTGCTGATTTGATCGATGATCCCGTCTGGTGCATGATCCGCCCACTATCCGAGGGGGTTGGAGGGGTGGCTTGCGACGGTCTGGTCTGGCGGGTGCGGCGGGCATGGAGCTGGTCTCCGGGGTGGTGCAGTTACGGCCGGAGGACGCGATGGTCGAGGCGATGCTGCGGGGCTGGCGTGCCCAGCAGACGGCCCGGGGGTTGAAGGACGACACGATTGATCCACGGGAGCGGCTGGTCCGCCGGTTCCTGGAGTTCACCAACGAGTACCCGTGGGGGTGGTCTCCGGGGCACATGGATGAGTGGTCGCTGCAGCTGACGGCCGAGCAGCACCTGGCGCCGTCAACGATCCGCAGCTACCAGTGCAGCCTGCGGTTGTTCACCGAGTTCCTCATCGATGGCCGGTATGGATGGGCAGTGGCGTGTGAGCAGGCGTTCGGCCCCGGGAACCATCCGGTGGCGATCGCTCACGAATGGAACACGATCGCCCACCTCAACGACTACGAGGGCAACCCCGAGGCCCGGCCGTTCACTCGGGCCGAGCTGCAACGGTTCCTGGACTACGCCGATGACCAGGTGGAACGGGCGGTGAAGTCGAAGCGGAAGGGCGCGTTGGCCGCCTACCGGGACGCTATCTTGTTCAAGGTCGTCTACGGGTGGGGGCTGCGTCGCACCGAGACCTCCAAGCTGGACCTGGTGGACTTCGGCCGCAATCCGGCGGCTCCGGAGTTCGGGCGGTACGGGATGCTTAACGTCCGCTACGGCAAAGCGAAGAAGGGCCAGCCGCCCCGGCGTCGCAACGTCGCCGCGGTGATGGACTGGGCGGTCGAGGCGGTCGTCGACTATGTGGAGAACGTGCGGCCCCG
>JBGSWT010000804.1:0-4540 GCA_041751815.1 Pseudonocardiaceae bacterium | reverse complement strand
GATCGCCCGCGTTCGGGATCGGGTGCGCGCGGTCAGCGAGGAGTTAGGTGAGCGGCTGCGGATGCTGGTCGGCAAGCCGGGCCTGGACGGGCACTCCAACGGTGCCGAGCAGGTGGCGGTCCGGGCCCGCGACGTCGGCTTCGAGGTGATCTACCAGGGCATCCGGCTCACTCCGGCGGAGATCGTCGCGGCCGCGGTGGCCGAAGACGTGCACGTGGTCGGGCTGTCGGTGCTCTCTGGTTCACACCTGGAGGTGGTGCCAGCGGTGGTCGAGGGGTTACGCGCGGCGGGTGCCGTGGACATTCCGGTGGTGGTTGGCGGGATCATCCCGCTGGCGGACGCCGAGTCACTGCGGGCCAGCGGCGTGGCCAAGGTGTTCACACCCAAGGACTTCGAGCTCACCGAGATCATGAACCAGATCGTGGACCTGATCCGCCCCCGCGGCGAAAGTCAGGGTCGATAAACGTTCGCCCGGTGACCGATCCGCACCACGCTGATCACCAACATCGCATCATCGATCTTGTAGATGATCCGGTACACGCCGACCCGAGCCGTGTACCGCTTGGCCGGATCGTCACGGAGCATCTTGCCGACGCGGTTCGGATTCTCCGCCAGCGGACCGTTGATGAACTCAGCGATCGCCAAATGGACCTTGGCGGGAAGGCGGTTCAAGCCACGTTCCGCGGGGCCTGTGACAACTACGCGGTAGGTCACCCGGCCCTGCGCTCACGCTCGGCAGCTTCCTCCTCGGCGACCCGCCTGCGCGCCTCTTCTAAGACTACTTCTGCGGGAACGGTGTCGCCGCGGGCGATCGCGGCGTCAGCCTCGGCGAGGTCCTCGTGGATGCCGGGCTGGGAGAGCCAGAAGATCGTGTCCTCCATTTGCTCCCACTCATAGACCGACACGATCATGGCGGCGGGCTTGCCGTTCTTGGTGACCATCACGTGATCGTGATGCGTCTCTACGTCGTTGACGACCTCGGAGAAGTGTTGCCGGGCTTCGGCCAGCGACAGAGTCTTCATGTACAGAATTATAGCTACCTCCTTGGGTTTCTGGCGAGCCAGGCGTCCGGGTCACATCGTGGTGATCCGCTCCCGCTTGCCGGACATCGCAGCCCTAGCTGCGTTACCGTCGGGCAGCTCCCTCGCAGCAGCGTCATGCCTGTGTGGTCATGACCGTGTGTGCGGACGTTACGACGCTGCTTGACAAGACCTGATATCAACGAGGCAGGTGCGTGCTCTAGCTGACGTCAAGCAGGTCTGCCAGCAGGAGACGGCCGGGGATACCCCGAATGGAGCAATCTGCATGAGTGTCGCGGACCAGAAGGCCACGCAGCGTCGTTGCTGGCCTAGGTTGTTACTACATCTGCGTACGAGATGCCATGCGACGACAGTGCGGCGGCCCCACATCGCACTGTGGTTCTAAATGACGTCCCCACAGCCTGAACGTTCTCAGGCGCGCGTTCTTGCTCTGATCTCTCAATTGCTCCGGCGCCTAGCCCGCACAGATCGTCGCCTTCCGCTGATTTGGTTGAGCGGGCGGGATGGCGGCACCCGTGTTCTTAGTGCACTGGTGGAACGATCGAAACTACCAGCTCGATATCGGGTGCCGCATGCTCACGTGGACCTGACCGTAGCGGACGCACCTCACGACATTCGTCAGCTGCTGCGAACGCTCTACGTGCAGTTGGCAGCACCGCGGTTCGGTGGCGAACGGCTTTCGTTCAGGCACTACGAGTTGGTCGACTGGCTGATGGGGCAGGATCTTTCCAGGGAGGCGCCCGGCGACCGCGCTAGAGCGGTTGTCGCGCTTCTTCGCGGCCGCCATCGACCGTTTCGACTCCACAACGAAAGCCTCAATAGCAACGCACTTGACCTGGGGCCACGCTACCGGCTTCTGAAATGGTTGATTCTGCAAGTGATGCCGGAGGTGCTTTTCCGCGCCGCGGTATCGGGCAGAATCCCCGGTTTGGGTCGCCGATACCGATGGTTTATGCGCCAACAGTACCTGGCACCACTGCAGTCGGTAAATTTCCTCGGCCTCGCCGAGCGGCTCACTGAGGGTGCTCGACAGCCCGAGGATATCGACCAGGTTGACAAGTTGCTGGTGCACGCTTTCCTGCAAGATCTTCGACAGGCGTACGCCCGCCGACCGGGGCGGCTCGAAGGTTGGCGACGGACGGCGTACCCGGTGGCGTTGATCGATAACGCTGCAGAAGGTTCTGCAGGCTATCGACTGATGCAACTCCTCAACGATGTGCGCAACGAGACGGGGCGAGGTGACCCGCTGTTGGTGGTGTGCGCCAGTGACCAGGTACCTGAAGCACCGGCTAAGGAGAACATCGCAGAACCCGATTCGGGCAAACTTCCCAATGGCGATTCTGCTTATGCTGATGAGGATTACCGCACGTGGGCGAAGAAGCTGCCTGGGAATCGCCGCGCCCGCGTCGACACGGCCTGGTACTTGCCGATTTCGGTAAGCGACTCCGAGGATCCAGATCAGGATCCCAGGGAACCGATCGGCGCCGCCCCGCCCCCGTGGTTCGCTCGGCGAAGCGTCGTGGGAGCCGTGATCGTCGTGCTCGCCCTTTCCGTAGCCGGATGGGCCGGGTGGGAGCATGGCGGTGGGTCGGGATGCCCACATATCCCGTTCCGTGGACAAGTCGAAGTTCGCAGCATTGGCGGACAATGCATCGGCTATAGTGACAGCAACTACTTCCGGTTCAACGACGAGCCAGGTCAGGAAAGGCTTCGCCACATCCAGAACACTATATTCGCGCAGAATAGAACAGTACGCGATCTCTGGGAGAAGAACCGGGTCCGCCCGTATATCACGATTGTCTATCTTGCCGCCCTTACCGGCCGACCGGCCGCCGCAAACGAAGAGGCCTACACCGCTGAACGCGAAGAACTGGAGGGACTCGCGGTCGCGCAGTACGACGGTATTCAGGAACCAGCGAGCTCGTCTGAAGTTCCGTTGTTGAATATCGTGATCGCCAATGGCGGCTTCCAGATAGAGTACGCTAGCGAGGCCGTTGACATGATCGCTAGCCTAGCCGCAAAAGATCCCAAAGTGGTGGGTGTGGTTGGCATGGCAGAAAGTCGCACGAGCGTTGCAGAGGCAATAAAAAAACTCAATGGAATCGGCCTTCCGATAATTGGACCAGCCACGAGTGCGGATGATTTCTACAGAAACTCGCGACTCTTTCTTCAGCTTTCCGCGCCGAACAGAGACCAGGCGAGGATGATCAGCGAATACTCCGAGCAGGTACTGAAGGTGTCCGACGCGCGACTCTACTGGACAGTTGGAACGCGGTCCGACTTTGATCGGGACCTCTATGTGAAAACACTCGTCAACGATCTGGTGGCGATACTCCCGAGCTTCGGAATCAACATTGCTAATAGAGGGAGATTCGACGGCTCGCTTAGTCGTGATGTGTGCGGTTACCAAGGAATGCTGATCTTCGCCGGCCGATGGACTGACTTCCCGAGCTTCTTGAATGCGCTTGATGCTGAGTGTGGCTCAAATCCACCGTCGCATGTGATAGCGGCCGACTCGGTAAGTCGTTACATGAACAACCCGACCCTGCGCAGGAGCGCACCTGGCACCATACCGGTGACCTATGGGTCAAAGTCGGCGCTTGGCTCCTGCGAGTCTCTTCGGGACGCCCGGGCCAGCGGTAAAGATTCGGTACGCGATAGATTCCTCCGGTTAATTCAGCGACCAGGGTTGCTCCAGCCACCGCGCTGCGGACCAGAAAACGAGCCAGTCGGCGACCGAGGTTCGCTAGGATACGATTCGGCCATGATAATACTCCGCGCCGTCGAAAATCTGGGCCAAGAACTTCGTCGTGACTCTCCGCATGAGTGGGATCCGCGTTCGATCCTTCCCATCGCAGTGCACACGAAGATAGTCGAGCAAATTCGCGAAAGTCCCTTCGAGGGTGTTTCGGGAATGATCAAATTCGACGGCGACTCGGGCGAACCGACCGATAAACGGATCTCCCTGCTGCATGTGGACAAGATCCCGGAGGCTCGACCCGTCGAGGTCTTCCATTGCGGCCGCGCCTATCCTGACGACGATCCGACGTGCCGACAACCCGACCGTCGCCCGAGATGAAACGCTTCGCCTGGGGGTTCAGAAACCGTGATGCGGTGATGCGGGCAAGCATGCGGTGCTCACATACCCCGACGGAGGACGCGGCCCAGCCTCGCTGCGTTACCGTCGGGGCATGGGGTTTGCTGCGCTGAAGGTCGAGCGGGACGGGGATGCTGTCCGGATCACCATGAACCGTCCGGAGCGGCGCAACGCGCTGTCCGCCGATCACCTCGTCGAGCTGCGCGACGCGTTCACCGACGCGGGTCGGTCAGACGCCACCGGCATCGTGCTTGGCGCCGAGGGCAAGGTGTTCTCAGCCGGCCACGACTTCGCCGACGTGGCATCGCGCGACCTTGCTGGGGTCGCAGAATTGCTCGCGCTGTGCACCGAGGTGATGCGCACTATTCAGTCGGTTCCGCAGGTCGTCGTCGCCCGGGTGCAC
>JBGSWT010000803.1:0-2924 GCA_041751815.1 Pseudonocardiaceae bacterium | reverse complement strand
CATCGAGGTCGAGGTCGGGCTGGAGACCACGCTCAAGCGCGGCATCATCAACACCCGGGACGAGCCGCACGCCGACGCCGACAAGTACCGGCGGCTGCACGTCATCATCGGCGACGCCAACCTTGCCGAGTACTCCACCTATCTCAAGATCGGCACCACGGCGCTGGTGCTGGACCTGATCGAGGCCGGCGAACGCTTCGACGACCTGCGGTTGGTCGACGCGGTACGGGCGGTGCACACGATCAGCCGGGACCCCTCCCTGCAGGCGACGGTGGAGGTGACCGGTGGTCGCCATCTCACCGGCCTGGACCTGCAACGGACCTACCACGAGCGGGTCGCGCGATTCTTCGCCCGCGAGGGCATCCCGGACAACACCGCCGACATCGCCGAGCACGTCCTCAGCACCTGGGGCGAGGTGCTCGACGCCCTGGCACGCGACCCGATGGAGTGCGCCGATCGGCTGGACTGGCCGGCCAAGCTACAGCTGCTCGAGGGCTACCGGGCCCGGGACAGCCTGACCTGGGCGTCGCCCCGGCTGCAGCTGGTGGATCTGCAGTACTCCGACGTGCGGATGCACAAGGGCCTGTACAACCGCCTGGTGGCCCGTGGCTCGATGAAGCGGCTGGTCACCGAGGAGGAGGTACGCGCGGCCATCACGGCGCCCCCAGAGGACACCCGTGCCTATTTCCGCGGCCGGTGCCTGGAGCGCTACGCCACGGAGGTAGCCGCGGCATCCTGGGATTCGGTGATCTTCGATCTGGGCCGCGAGTCGCTGGTCCGTATCCCGACCCTGGAACCGCTGCGAGGCACCCGAGCGCATGTCGGGGCCCTGCTGGACGCCTCGGCCACCGCTGCGGAGCTGGTGGAGGCGCTCACCCGAGGCTGATCACCCGACTGGCCTGGCAGCGATTGTCGGGATTGCTGGGTACTGTCTGGTAGAGACAAACTTCGGTCCGGGAGGCGAGATGTCCCAGGAGAAGGTGCAGCGCCAAGGCGGCGGCGACGGCGACGACGAGATGAGCGACGGCGCACCAGCCGGTCAGGAACGTCGCGAGAAGCTCGGCGAGGACGTGGACGCAATCCTCGACGAGATCGATGACGTGCTGGAAGAGAACGCCGAGGACTTCGTCCGGGCCTATGTCCAGAAGGGTGGCCAGTGATCGGGCGCCCCCCTGAGAGGAAAACACAGCGGCAAGGGCATCATGCTCGCTGACAGGAGTGACTGCGACAACGGGAGCTAGGAGACGATCACAGCCGATGGATCAGTCCTCGGTCGGACGCTACCCGGGCGCAGCCCTGCCGGCGTCGTACTTCATGGTGGGCAACTCATCGTTCAGCGAATTTCTCGCCGCGACGGCGCCGGACCTACTGCCCACGCGCGAGGTGCGCCCCATGCACGGTGGCGCTGCACCGGTGGTCAGCCCGCACGGCACCACCATCGTGGCGGCCACCTTCCGCGGCGGGGTGCTCATCGCCGGAGACCGTCGAGCGACGGCCGGCAACCTCATCGCCCAGCGTGACATGGAGAAGGTGTTCGTCGTTGACGACTACACCGCGGTGGGCATCGCCGGGACGGCCGGTGTCGCGGTGGAGCTGGTGCGGCTGTTCACCGTCGAGCTGCAGCACTACGAGAAGATCGAGGGTGTCCCGCTCACCCTGGACGGCAAGGCGAAAAGGCTGGCCGGCATGGTCCGCGGCAACCTTCCGGCCGCCATGCAGGGGCTCGCTGCGCTGCCACTGTTCGTCGGCTACGACGTCGATGCGACCGACCCGGACCAGGCAGGTCGGATCATCTCCTACGACGTCGTCGGCGGCTTCTACAATGAGACAGCCGGGTACCACTCGGTGGGCTCGGGCTCGCTGTTCGCCCGCTCATCATTGAAAAAGCTGTACAACCCCATGATGGACGCCGACGCCGCTGTCCGGATCGCCATGGAGGCGCTCTACGACGCCGCCGATGACGACAGCGCGACCGGGGGACCCGACCCTGTTCGTCAGATCTACCCAGTGGTGATCACTGTCACAGCAACGGACGGGGCAGTGCGGCTTCCTGACGAGCAAGCCGCTCAGGTTGTCGACGTCGTGGTGGAGGCCCGCAGGCGAAGGCCCGGAGGCTGATGCCGCGCCGATCGGCCTCGGACATAATCGCCCTGACATGACACCACCTACTCCACTGCTCGACAGTGCCCAGCCGAAGACATTCGGGTTCGCTGCCGAACCCGACGCCACCCAGGAGCTCCCGCTGTGACGATGCCGTTCTACGCCTCGGTCGAGCAGATCATGCGCGACCGCTCGGAGCTGGCCCGCAAGGGCATCGCCCGAGGTCGCGGTGTGGTGGTCCTCAGCTACTCACGGGGGGTGCTGTTCGTCGCCGAGAACCTGTCCACCGCACTGCACAAGGTCTCGGAGATCTACGACCGGATCGGCTTCGCCGCCGTCGGCCGCTACAACGAGTACGAAAACCTCCGCCAAGCCGGGATCCGGCACGCCGAAGTCCGCGGCTACACCTACGACCGGCGTGATGTGACCGGGCGGGCCCTGGCCAACGCCTACGCGCAGACCCTCGGGACGATCTTCTCGGAGCAACACAAGCCGTTCGAGGTGGAGCTGTGCGTCGCCGAGGTGGGCGCCGAGCAGGACTCCGATCAGCTTTACCACCTGACCTACGACGGCTCGATCGGTGACGAGCCGGATTTCGTCGTGATGGGCGGCCAAGCCGAGGTCATTTCCACGGCGCTCAAGGAGTCCTACCGGCGAGACAGTGACACCACTGAAGCCGTCGCTGCCGCGGTGGCCGCGCTGAGCTCGGCCTCCACCAGCGTCAATGGCACCGGACAGCGCACCCTGGGCGTCGGCCAGCTTGAGGTCGCGGTGTTGGACCGGTCCCGGCCGCGCCGCGCTTTCCGGCGGATCACCGGGGCAGC
>JBGSWT010000802.1:0-7914 GCA_041751815.1 Pseudonocardiaceae bacterium | reverse complement strand
AGCCGGCTCCAGTCCCGCGTCGACCGCGAGCGCCCGCGCCAAGGATGCAACGAGGTCATGCGCGCACTCGCGGAGGGCCACTGTTGTGTGGCCGGGGACTACCAACCGCAGACGCGTCCTCATCAGCTGCTCAAACGCCTCCGGGCCGCTGCACCTTCGCGAGGCGGGCGATGTCGACGAGCGTCATCTGCATGGGCAGGCGCGCTGCTACCGTCATCGGCCCACCTCCTTCGTCACGTGGAGCTCTCCTCAACGCGGGGTCGTCACCTTAATCGCGTTGATCATGGTTTCTGTAACCGTGCGTCGATAACCCCCCTTATCGGCAGTCGAGCTTGTCGCCAAGCCACCTATCGCAGAGCCTGTAGCGCACTCAACGGCCCAGCCATCCGGTCCGGCCACGATCTACGACCGCGGAGGACCACGGCGATGAAGCAACACACCGACCAGGCAGTTTCTGACGCGTACTACGACAGGGGTGCGCCGGCGGTCGTCATCCGCAACCTCGCGGTCAACGACCCCGCGGTTGTCGCCGAGTCGCGGCGCTGGTCCACCGGCCGGCGCGGAGCGACGGCTGGCGAGGAGGACATGACTGGCATCGATCTGTCGGCCTTCGTGTCCCAGGCACTCATCGTCGGAGCCCACGCCATCGGGACCGCGGGAGAAGCGCAGGACACGTTCAACCTCGAACGGCTCGTCTCCGACGTTGGTGCGCGTACCGCCGAGTCGACCAGCAAGGCTGCGGAGACGACGACAGAGGTCGTGAACCGTGCGACGGATGCGATGCAGAAGGCAGCGAGCGACGCCAGGACCGCGATCGCAGAGGTCGGCAAGGACGCTCGGCAAAGCTTCGCCGACAATGTCGACAGCGCCCGAAAGAGTCTCCTGGAGGAGGTCCACCGGCTTGCGGGAGGCGACAACCCGGAGCTTGCGGTGCGCCTCGGACCGATGCTGGAGAGGTTCGGCCACGACCTTGACGTGCGGGTTGCCAAGCAGACGAGCGAACTGTTGGCCAAGGCCGCGAAGCAGTTCGATCCCGACGACCCGACCTCTCCGATGTCAAAGCACACCCGCGAGCTGCAGAAGCAGCAGGAGACCCTTTCGGCCACGCTGGAGAAGAACCACCGGGATTTGGCCACCAAGGTCGAAGAGCTGACCACCGCCGTGAGAGTCACCACCTCGGCGAAGGAAGCTGCCGCGACGACCGCCAGGATCACGCCGCTCAAGGGCGCGAGCTACGCGGCAGAGATCCACCAGCTCATGGAGCAGATCGCTGTCGGTCTGGGCGACGAGTACGCCGACACCGGAGCCCTTCCCGGCGCCATCCCGCGCAACAAAAAGGGCGATGGAGTGCTGACGATCAACGGCGGCGCCGCTCGCCTCGTCCTAGAGATGACCAACTCCACGCGACCTCACTGGAACGACTATCTCGACGAAGCCGAGCGCAACCGCAGCGCAGCAGCGTCCCTGGGCCTGGTGCGTGAACCTGCGCAGAACAACGGCAGCACCGTGCGCTGTCTGGGCTCACGCCGAATCGTCATGGCCTTCGATCCAGCCACCGACGACCCGGAGCTGTTGCGCACGGTCGTTCAGCTGTTGCGCATTAGCGCCCTCACCGCGAGCAACCGCGGGGACCGGGACGGGGTCCACACGGCCGATGAGAAGATCACCGAAGCTCTCAACATGCTCTGCAAGATCGATGACATCAAGAAGATTGCGAGCACGCTGCGACAGCACGCCGGCAAGATCGAGCAACAGTCCGACGACGTCAGGACCGCCCTGACCCGCCTTCTCAGCCAAGCTCAGTCGGCGCTCTCGGTCGCCGCCGAAGCCACCCACAACGCCGCCTGACGCCATCGGCCAGTCGGGGACGCCGGTGGAGATGCCGCCGTAAGATGGAGTAATGAGCGAATCTGCGCTCGACCTGGAACTGGTGGTGTCCGAGGACCGGGCGGTGACGATCCCCCCTTCGGAGCTGGCACGACTGTCGGCAGCTGTGCCCGGCCAGCGTGTCCGGGTGCGTATCGAGAAAGCGCCCGCAACTCGTCGGACGCTGCTCGGCGCGTTGGCGAAGCCCGGCCGCCCCACGCTGACCATCGAGGACTTCGACGCCATTTCTGATGAGCTCTGGACCGGAAGCGATTACGGCCGCGACTGAGCCGGCGAGCCGTGAAGGGTCGTCCGTCCTCGCTGACACCCATGTCCTGGTCTGGTACGCGACCGCCCCGAGCATGCTCTCCACGACCGCGCTGCGAATCCTGGAGGATGCCGTCGCCGCTGATCAGCCCATCGTCATCGCGGCGGTCTCGCTGATCGAACTCGTCTACATCGCCGAAAAGCGGTCTGACAGCATCGATGCGGAGACCCTGCGGGAACTGCTCGCTTCCATCCAAGCGAGTGGCTCCCCGATCGCCGTAGCGCCGATGACCGTCGACGTGGCGCGTCACATGATCTCGGTCACCCGGACGCAGGTTCGCGACCCATTCGACCGGGCGATCGTCGCCACTGCCCAGGCGATGGGGCTGCCACTGCTGACCAGGGACAGCACACTGACCCGCCACTTCCCCAAACTCTGCATCTGGTGAGATCACTGTGCAGTTCACATTTTCCAGCGGCGGAAGCCGGCTTCGGCGTCGATGACCCGGCCAGTGATGGTGGCCGCGTCCTCGGTCAGCAGGAGAGCGACCACACCGGCGGCCTCGTCGGGAGTGTTCCAGCCTCCCCGCGGCATACCACGCCTGACGTCGGCGGCGACCTCGTCGGTGGCCCAGCCGGTGTCGGTAGGGCCGGGATTGACGCAGTTGACGGTGACGCCTTGGTCGATCAGCGCGTCGGACAGAGTCAGGGTCAGCTGGTGCAGGGCGCCTTTGGTGCTGGCGTAGGGAATCTCCTGGCTCATCGGGGCGAGGTGTTGACCCGAGGTGAACAGCACCACTCGGCCATTGCGGGGGCATTGTTCGGCGAAAGCCTGGACGAGCAACAGGGTCGCGCGGACGTTGACTGCCCAGGTTCGGTCGAGTTCCTCGGCCGTCATCGCAGACAGTCCACCGACGCAGCTACGGGCATGGTTGACCACCAGTGTGTCCAGCTGCCCGAAGCGCTCGACCGCGCTGGTGACGAGCTGACGTGGTGCGTCGCGGTCCTCGAAGTCGGCTTCGGCGTGCGCTAGCTGGGACTGTTCGCCGTCGAGCGCATCGAGCACTCCGGTGATCCCCCCGGCGTCGGCGCCCCAGGGTTCGGTCGCGTCGTACGGCGACCAGGAGTGGATGAAGACCCGAGCACCATCGGAAAGCAGCCGGCGCGCGATAGCAAAACCAATGCCCCGCCGTCGAGAAACGCCGGTCACCAGAGCTGTGCGAGGTTCACCTGTCACGGCTTCATACGCTCGCGTGGCTGTGACCGGTCGATCAACAGGATTCGTACTCGCCGCGCGCCCGGAGTAGGCGATGCGGCACCGATACCTTCACCTACGCCGCTTCCGACGCACCGTAACCATCGGCTTCGGTTCCGCGGGAAGATTCCGTTAATTCTCATCGATGGGGCGTCTCTGGTGAAGTTTTGAGCGCAGCTGAATCGAGAGGCTTGTGGTAGCGGATCTCTTCGAGTACGAGACTGTCAATCGTGTCTATCTTGGTGGCGCCGTCGGGCAACCATCCCGACCTGTGATAGAAGCGGCGCGCTCGGTTGTTGGTACGCAGTACCCAGAGGGTTACGCATCGATGTCCGTCGTTGCTGAGGGCGTCGAGGGCATGGTCGTGTAGCAGGCGGCCCAGCCCACGGTTCCAGTGGCACGGGTCGACGTAGATCGCGCGCAACTCACCGGTGCCTGCGAGTGCGTCATCGTCACGGCTTGGGCCGATGCTGGCGAAGCCGGCGAAGCCGGCGACGACATCTTCCTCGGCGAGGACGAACACACGGTTCGGCAGCGTGGGTTTGCGAAGCATCTGCTCCCACCAATGTTGGCGGTCGCTGAGAGAAAGATTATCCAGGTAGTCGTCGGGAAGCTGACCAGCGTAGGCAGCTCGCCATGACGTGACGTGGATCTCCGCAATCGCGGCAGCGTCGGCGACCCGAGCGAGCCTGATGTCGCATGGGTCTGCGCACGACATATCGCACCATTGCAGGTAGTTGATGGTGGGCGCAACGGTCGTCAGGTGCCCTTCACGAACCGGATTAGTACTGCACGGCGCATGTACCAGCGTTGACGCCGGCCCACGTCGTGATCGCTGTTTTGGAAGCATGAGCCGCGCTGACCGCGGCTCATGCTTCCAAAACGCCGATCATGGACGGGTCAGCGCTCGAACTGCCGTTGCAGTGTTTAGGTGGGAATGCCCGGGCGCCGCTTGATCCACAGTCGCACCCATCCCCTGGCCCCCAGCTCGGTGGACTGCCGGTGCAGACCCAGACGTCGCACGAACAGAGCTTGCGTCCCGGTCATCCAGCGGCGGCCGGTGGCGATGCCCAGCCACAGCAACAGAACGAACACGAAGAAGTACGGCAATAGGCCAGATGGATGAAGATTAGTGCGCTATAGAAGTAGCCGAACCTCTACATTGACTGAAGGTAAACAGCAGAATAGGTTAGGTAAGCCTGGGACAAGTCGGGATGGGAGCGGAAACGCCGGCCGCCCCACTGGCTGACCGAAGGAGACCGCCATGCCCTGGCTCACCGACCTCGCTGCTTCCCACGAAGGCCGCTCCCGCCGTCGGTTACTGCTGCTCTGCGGTGCGGAGAGGATGCCGTCCGGATGGAGCTTCACCGAGGATCGGGTGTCGCAGTAATGGTGAGTCGCCGAGCGGGTTACCTCCTGATCCCGCTCGTTCTCGCGGCAGGCTGTGCCTCCGGCGGCGGCGCGACCAACCAGCCCGCGGAGCCCGAGCCTGCTACGCCCAGCCAACTGGTGACGCAGGGCGTTGCCGATTACAAGACCTACGTCGACGATCAGACGGACCAGATGGTCACCCTGACGCGGACTTTCACCGACGCGGTGCGGACCGGCGATCTGCCGGCCGCCCAGGCGGCCTATGCGCCGTCTCGCGTGCCGTGGGAGCGGATCGAACCGATCGCGGGGCTGGTCGAGGAGATTGACGGGAAGGTCGACGCGCGGGTGGACGACTTCGCCGGCGTCGACGACCCGGACTTCACCGGCTGGCACCGCCTCGAATACATGCTCTTCGAACTCAAGACCACCGACGGCGCCGCCCAGTTCGCCGACCAGCTGGATGCCGACCTGGCCACTCTGCAGACGCAGCTGCCCACCCTGGACTTGCCGCCGGTCGAGGTCGCGGTCGGCAGCTCCGAGCTGATCGAAGAGGTCTCCCTCGGCAAGATCACCGGCGAGGAGGACCGCTACTCCAAGACCGACCTGTGGGACTTCTACGGGAACGTGGAGGGTTCCCAGGCCGTCATCACCGCCCTCACACCTGCGCTCCAGGAGGCCGACCCCGAGCTGCTAGCCGACATCAACGGCCGGTTCGACCAGCTGAACGCCACACTCGCTCCGCTGCGCAGGGACGACGGCTGGGTGTTGTACTGCCTGGAGGATGACGGGTTCCCCTCGCCGCGCTGCCCAGGTGTGACAGTGCCCCCGGAAACCGTCAACACCCTCAAGGCGCAGCTCGCGGGTCTGTCCGAGAAAACGAGCCTGATCGCCGGGGCATTGGGGCTGCGGTGAGCTCCGGTCGACCGGGTGACTTGTCCCGGCGTCGCTTCATCGCCGCCGGGGCCGGTGTTGGGGTCGCGGTCGGCGTCGGGTCCGGTGCGACGCTCGCCGCATGTACGGCACCAGCTGATGCGCCCGGTCGAGAGGCCGCCCGGTTCGTACCGTTCGAGGGGGTGCACCAGACCGGTGTCACGGCCCTGCCGGTGCCCGCCCGTGGGCTGATGGCCGCGTTCACGGTGCAGTCGCCGGACCGGCCCGGGCTGTCGCGGCTGCTCGCCGAACTCACCGAGGAGATCCGCGGGCTGATGGCCGGGAAACCGCCTCAGGTTCGCGGCCCTGCCTACCCGCCGGTCGACTCCGGGTTGCTCGGCGCGAACCCTCCGCCGGACAACCTGACCGCCGTGGTCAGCGTGGGGGCGTCGCTGTTCGACGATCGGTTCGGGCTGGCCGACCGCAAGCCGAACGAGTTGGTGACCATGCCGTTCGTGTCCAACGACCGGCTGGACCCCGCGCGTTCACACGGCGACCTGTTGCTGAGCCTCGAGGCCGGGCATCCCGACACGCTGCAGTTCGCGCTGCGCCAGCTCACCCGTCGTACCCGCGGCGACCTGGTGCTGCGCTGGCTCATCGATGGCTTCAGCCGGGGCGCCGGCACCGCCGTCGACGGTGGCACGCAGCGCAATCTGATGGGCTTCAAGGACGGCACCGCCAACCTCGACCCCAGCGACGAGCAGTTGATGGACCGCTTCGTCTGGATCGGCGATGGCGAGCCGGCCTGGGCGGTTGGCGGCTCCTACCACGTGGTCCGGGTGATCCGGATGTTCGTCGAGTTCTGGGACCGCACCCCGCTGGCCGAACAGGAGGCGATCTTCGGCCGGCACAAGATCAGCGGCGCTCCGCTCGGCCAAGCCAACGAGACCGACGAGCCGAACTTCGGTGCCGGCGAGATCCTGCCTACCGCGCACATCCGGCTGGCAAACCCCCGAACTCCGGAGACCGCGGAGAACCTGATCCTGCGCCGGGGTTTCTCGTTCGCGCGCGGTTTCGACGGGAGCGGGCAGCTCGATCAGGGCCTGGCGTTCGTGTGCTACCAGCGCAGCCTGAGCCGCGGGTTCCTGGCGGTGCAGAACCGGCTGACCGGCGAGCCGTTGGAGGAGTACATCCTACCGGTCGGGGGTGGCTTCTTCTTCGCACTGCCCGGAGCTGATGGCCCGGACCGGTTTCTCGGCGACACGCTGGTCGCCTGACTGTCTGCACTGGGACGTCTGCTGCCGGATCGCCGCAGTCCTCGAGGCTAATCCTGCAAAGGCACATGTTCCGATTTCGAGCCGCCTGTAGGGCATTATCACCGTTTGTGTGCGTTGGACTACAGCCTTTTGTCGCGCAACGCACACAAACAGTGATAATGGCGTTAGGTGCCGTTGCAGTGCTAAACAGGTGGCAGTTCAGCCATGAGTCGGGCGTTATTCATCGCTACGTCACCGCCGCACACAATCTCCTCGCCACCTGCTTAGCGCATACCGACGTCACCCTGCGATCGCCCACCACCACTCGCCGCTAAATGGCTGAGTGTTCACCGCTCGTTCGGCGACTACTGACATGCGGATCCGGACAGTGGTCCGTGCAACCCGCGTTGCAAAGAACAGCAATATCGCGACAGAGGCAGAAAACGGCCTCTATACGGAAAGGAACGAGTTACATCGTGCTTAAAACCAGATTCTCGACTCGGCTCGCAGCGAAGGTCCTGGTGGTCGCCGTCACGGCGGGGGGAGGGTTGCTCATCGGTGGAGTCGCCAACGCCGCGACACCCGCGGGCTCGCTGGGTACCGTCACCGCGCCTCCCATTATTGGTGATCCGTCAGACGACACGGGCAACCTCGATCCGGGGCAGATCCTCGATCCCGTCCTGGGTGGCCTGTTAGGCGGCTCCGGCGGCCTCGATCCGGGCCAGATACTGGGCACATCCTCAACGGACTGAGCACTTGGCCCCCTGAGGACCGCTGATGAGCGGGAACCCATGGAACCCATGCCCACGCACAGGTTCCCGCTCACAGCGCCCTCAACGAATCGAAGTTGCCGTCGCCCACAGAGCTGGTCAGGGTGCGCATCACCCGGGTCGGGTTGTCGAAGGGTCCTGAGACGTAGAACGGGACGCCGTAGCGTCCGAACGTGATCGCGCTGGTCTCCTGCCACGGCCCGAGGTGCCCGGCAGCCGGCTCGTAGTCGGGCGCGGGTTCGAAGCCGAGCCGGCGGGC
>JBGSWT010000801.1:0-2085 GCA_041751815.1 Pseudonocardiaceae bacterium | reverse complement strand
CCCCGGCCATCGCACAGCCGCTGCGCGCTCCGGCACACACCTGCTTGACCTGGCAGAAGCCGGACGCCGCGGACGCTAGCCAGGTGAGCTGCGAGCAACCGCACCTGTTCGAGGTCACCGGGACGTTGGAGCTCACCGATTTCGACTCCGAGGCCGGCTACCCGGACGCGGTGCGCTGGGAGCAGCTGGTGACCGAGCGCTGCACCCAGCGGACCACCCAGGCCCTGGCCGACCGGTTCGACCCCTTCGGTCGTTTCACCGTGGGGGCGATCAAACCAAGTGAGGCCGGCTGGCTACGTGGGGACCGGGCGTTGCGCTGCGGGGTACAGACCGCCGGCCGTACCGGGACGCTGTTCGCCACCACCGGCAGCGTGCTGCAGCAGGACCAGTCCGATGTGCATCCACCCGGCACCTGTCTGGGCAACGACGGCAAAGCCTTGGGTGACCCGGTCGATTGCGCAGGTCCCCATGCTGTGGAGCTGGTCGGTGTGGTCGACCTCAAGGGTGCCTTCCCCGACGGCTACCCCGACGAGGCTGCCCAGGACCGGGAGCTGAACAAGGAGTGCGCCCGGCTGACGAAGGACTTCGCCGGCGGCTCCGCGGTGGCGGCGAACAAGGGACTCACGCTGTTCTGGGCGACGCTGCGCGCGGAAAGCTGGCGAGCCGGTAGCACCCGGGTGGACTGCCGGCTCGGCGCCTTCCTGCCGGACCGTTCCGGCTTCGCACCGGTCACCGGAAGCGTGAAAGGCGATGTCAAGGTGGGCAAGGAACCTGCCCCAGCCGCTGCGAGGAACCCAGGACCGGTTCCCGTGGCGGCGCAGCCCGCGGATCCGACCGGCGCTGCGGATCCTCCGCCGCCCTGATGGGCACGTGGTGCAGCGCCGAGAGGTTCGACGAGCTTGTCGCTGAGGCTCTCGACCTCATCCCGGCCAAGCTTGCCGAGGCGATGGACAACGTCGTGGTGCTGGTAGAGGCCAGGAACCCGGACAATCCGGGGCTGCTCGGGCTTTACGAGGGCGTCGCGCTCACCCTGCGGGACTCCTACTACGGCGGGGTGCTACCTGACCGGATCACCATCTACCGCGACGCCCTGCTCGATATCTGCAACGACGAACCGGAGCTGGTGGACGAGGTCGCGGTGACCGTGGTGCACGAGGTGGCGCATCACTTCGGTATTCCCGAGCACCGGCTGCACGAACTCGGCTGGGGCTAGTCGCAACCGATACCGTCTGCGACATGCTCGACGGTCCTGGCTCGACGAGGACCACCGCAGCGGTGGACGGCAGCCGAAGCGGCGACGAAACGGTCATCGCCCAGGACGAGGAACGGCCCGCCCGCCGGCTCACCGGTCCGGTCGCCGCCGGGATCACCGCGATCAGCGCTCTCATCGCGGTATTTGTGCTCTACCAGGTGTTCTGGCCGCTAGCCCAGGGCAACCAATTCGCACTCATCCTGTTCTTGGCCTCGACGCTGCCACTGGTGTTCCTGTGTTACCGCTCGGGAATCCACCTCGATCAACGTGGGCATCGGGGCCGGGACAACCCGACCGTCGCCGACTACGCGCTCGCGGCGTTGGCGGTCGCGGTCTGCCTCTATCCAGTGGTTCCGGTGCCGCTTGGGACTGGCGGGGGCGGCTTCGACGCGTTTCTCGATCGCCAGGGCATCCTGGCCGCACCGGACGTGCTGGCCGGCGGGGTGTTGCTGCTGCTGGTGCTGGAGGCCTGCCGCCGGACGACCGGTTGGGTGCTGCCCGCCGTCTGCCTGCTGTTTGTGGCCTACTCCTACTACGGCGGGCTGGTACCGCAGAACTGGTCGATCGCACACCAGGGACTGAACTTCGACGAAATCGTCAACGCGCTGTACAACGACGCGTCGGGGTTCTACGGGGTCCCGCTGGACGTGGCGGCAAGCTACATCGTGCTGTTCGCGATCTACGCTGCGCTGCTGGACCTCTCCGGTGCGGGCCGGTTTTTCATCGAACTGTCGCTGGCGGCGTTCGGTCGCGCCCGCGCCGCCCCCGGCCGCACCGTCGCACTGTCCGGGTTCCTGCTGGGCACGGTGTCCGGCTCGGGCGCGGCGACCACG
>JBGSWT010000800.1:0-2341 GCA_041751815.1 Pseudonocardiaceae bacterium | reverse complement strand
GGAGGCCCGCCGCGCCGCAGCCCAGCACCCGCAACGGCGGGAGGGCCGACTGGTCGCGGCGGTGCTCCGGGACGGCGTCGGGGCCTGTGTCCTGCGGCTGCGGGCCGAGTCCGGAGACGACCAGGGACACGAGGAGTTGGTAGAGGATCCCCAGCTCGCCCCTAACCTGCTGCGCGCGCTGCTGGAAACGTTGCGCTGATCTGCTCGGGAGCGTCCGTCAGCAGCGCGGTGGCTGCTGACCGACCCGCAGCGCGTTCAATGCGTCCACCGCCTCTGCCAGAGTGCCCACTCGTACCAGCTGCAGCCCTTCGGGGGCGCGCTGCATAGCCTCAACGCAGTTGCCCGCGGGGACCAGAAACACCGACGCTCCCGCCTCCCTAGCCCGAATCATCTTCAACGGGATACCACCGATCGGACCCACCTCACCGCCTGTCTCAATCACACCGGTACCCGCCACAAAGGTGTTCCCGACCAGCGCCCCCGGCGTCAGCTTGTCGACGATGGCCAGCGCGAACATCAAGCCCGCCGAGGGACCTCCGACATCGGCCAGGCTGATGACGATGGCGAAGTTCACGTCGGGCCGATCGGTCACCCCAACACCGAGATAGCCGCGACCCGGCTGCTCTCCCCCGCCGAGCGTGATCGCCATGTCCTGCGGCGCGGCTGCCAGACGCTGGAAGCGGACCTGCACGACCTGACCGGGACGGCTGCCCGTGAGCATGTCCACCACTTGCTGACCGGTGGTCGTCTCCTCGCCGTCGATGGCCAGCAGCCGATCCCCGGCGATCAGCTTGCCTTGCGCGGCACCGTCGGCGGCCACCTGGTCGACCACTACCTGGGTCGGATAACCCAGGTAACGCAGTGCCGCGGTCTCGGCCTTGGACTCCGAGTCCTGGAACATTTGCTGGTTCTGCTTCTCGACCTGCTGTTGGGACAGCCCTGGCGGAAAGATCTCGTCGCGGGGAACTAGCGCGCTACGACCGGACATCCACAGGCCAAGCGCCCCGTACAAGGTCACCTTGTCGATCACCGAGACGGTCGTCATGTTGAGGTGTCCACTGGTCGGGTAGGTCTGGGTCCCCTTGATGTTCACCACTGTCTTGCCCGCGACCTCGCCCAGGGTGTTGAACGTGGGACCCGGACGAAGTGCGACATAGGGTACCGGCGCCAGCCCGCCCAACAATCCGAGCACCATGGCAAAACCGAGACTGACCAGCAGGGTCCAGGTTCGGCGGCTCACGGCCGCACAGCGTACGTGCCCGGGGTCCGCGTAACGTGTGGTCCATGAGCGACTTGCCCTTCGGCTTCGGCCCCGAGGACTCGCGAGACCCTCGGGATCCCGATCGGAGGAAACCCCCCGACGACACCAGTGGCGGCAGTACCGACCCAGCCAACCCGTTCGCAGCCTTCGGGGCCGGTGGCTTGGACGTCGGCGCCCTCGGTCAGATGCTCACCCAGCTAGGGCAGATGCTCAGCCAGGGCGCGGCCGGTGGCGGTGGGGGCCCAGTCAACTATGACCTGGCCAAGCAGATGGCGATGCAGAAGCTGTCCACCAGCGGGTTGCCCTCGGCACAGCAGGCCTCGGCGATCACCGATGCAGTGCGGCTGGCCGAGCTGTGGTTGGACACGGCAACTGCGCTGCCCACCGGGACGCAGAGCAGCGCTGCGTGGGCGCCGCGGGACTGGGTGGAGCGAACCCTGCCCACCTGGCAGCGACTGTGTGATCCGGTGGCCCGCCGGATGGCCGGCTCCTGGATTGACGCCTTGCCCCCCGAAGTTCGCCAGACAGCCGGTCCCCTGGTGGCGATGGTGGAGCAGATGGGCGGGATGGCCTTCGGCTCGCAACTGGGCTCGGCGCTGGCCCAGCTTGGTGGCGAGGTGCTCACCTCGACCGATATCGGACTGCCGCTGGGGCCGCTGGGAGTGGCGGCGCTGTTGCCGGGCGCGATCGAGCGGTTCGCCACCGGACTGGAGCGTAAGAGCTCCGACGTGATCGTATTCCTGGCCGCCCGGGAGGCCGCGCACCATCGCCTGTTCGCTCACGTGCCGTGGCTGCGCCAGCGGCTGTTGGGCACCGTCGAGGAGTTCGCCCGCGGCATCCAGGTGGACACCGACGCGCTGCAGGAGATAGCCCGCCAGGTCGACCCGACCGACCCGCAGAGCATGGATCGGCTGATGGCATCCGGTCTGTTGGAGCAACGGAACAGTCCCGAGCAGAAGGCTGCCTTGACCCGGCTGGAAGCGCTGCTGGCGCTGGTGGAGGGCTGGGTCGACGTCGTCGTCGCGGACGCATTGGGCGAACGGCTACCCGGTGCCGACGCGCTGCGCGAGACGCTGCGAC
>JBGSWT010000799.1:0-3380 GCA_041751815.1 Pseudonocardiaceae bacterium | reverse complement strand
GACGAGGTCGTGCAGGCCGGCGAGCTCGCGCTGGACCGCATCGAGACCTCGCTGGACCGGGCCGTGGCCGAGCGAGACGCGGTGGCGGTCGAGCGGACGCAGCGGGAACAGGAGCTCGGCGACGTCCGGGGACGAGTTCGCGAGCTCGCCGAGGACCTGGCCAAACTCACCGATACGGTCCACCGTGACGAAGTTCTTCGTGCCCAGCAGCGCCTGCGCATCGAGCAGCTTGAGGTCAGGATCTCCGACGACTTCGGCATCGGCCTTGACGATTTGGTTGCCGAGTACGGGCCCACGGTCCCGGTGCCTGCACCGGCCGGCGAAGTGGCGGAATACGAGCTGGCGGCGCAGCGCGGCGAGCAGGTCAGTGCCCCGCAGCCGGCTCCTTACGATCGAGCATCGCAGACTCGCCGGGCCCAGCGGGCCGAGCGCGATCTGGCCCTGCTCGGCAAGGTCAACCCGCTGGCGTTGGAGGAGTTCGCTGCGCTAGAGGAGCGCTACAAGTTCCTGTCCACCCAGCTCGAGGACCTCAAGGCCACCCGGCGTGACCTGCTCACCGTCGTCGCCGAGGTCGACGAGAAGATCCTCGAAGTCTTCACCGAGGCCTTCCACGACGTGGCACGCGAGTTCGAGACCGTCTTCGCCACGCTGTTCCCCGGCGGGGAGGGGCGATTGGTGCTCACCGAGCCCGACGACATGATCGCCACCGGTATTGAGGTCGAGGCCCGCCCGCCCGGCAAGAAGGTCAAGCGACTGTCGCTGCTGTCCGGCGGGGAGAAGTCACTCACCGCGGTGGCCATGCTGGTCGCGATCTTCCGCGCTCGGCCGTCGCCGTTCTACGTACTTGACGAGGTGGAGGCGGCGCTGGACGACACCAACCTGAACCGCCTGATCGCCTTGTTCGAATTGCTCCGAGACCGCTCGCAGCTGATCGTGATCACCCATCAGAAGGCGACCATGGAGGTTGCCGACGCGCTGTACGGGGTAAGCATGCGCGGCGACGGCATTACCACGGTGATCTCGCAGCGGTTGCGGGGTGCCACCGACTCGGCCGGCGCCGCCTGACCGGCGAGGGAGTCGATGAGGAGATCGCACCGTGTCGCTGCCATCGACCATGTTGGACGAATCGCTGTTGCTTCTGCAGGAGACGCGCGCGTCGTGGAATGTTCAGTTCGAGCTGGGCACTGACCATCGCTTGGCCGAGGCCAGGCTTCGGCAGGCGGTGCTGGCCTGCTGCCGACGTCATCCGCTGACCCGCGCTCGACTGACACCGTCGCCGCACGGCGAGACCTCTTATCGGTGGGACGTTGCCGATGAGGTGGATCTGGATCCACTCCGGGGGGTGGAGTGCCCTGACAGTGCCACGCTGGATCGGTTGCGGACCGAGCTGTACACCCCGGCCATTTCGCTGGGCACCTCCCCAGGGTTTCGCGTTGTGCTAGCCCAGCGGCCTCGCGGGGACCTCGTGCTTCTGGCGGCGAGTCACATCCTCGCCGATGGAGTCGGTGCCCTGCGCCTGCTGCAGACGATCGCCCGGGCGTATCAGGGTGAGCCGGACCCGCCGGATCCAGTACCACTTGCCCAGGCCCGCGACCTCAACTCGTTCCTGCCGCCCAAGACTCGGAGCGAGAAGTGGGCGCGGTACCTGGAAGGGCTGCGGCGAATTCGGGAGGCGCTCGATTCGCCAAGCCGGATCGTGGTGGTCGGCGGCACCGACCGCGACGACTTCGGATTCGTCTTTCGTCCCCTCGACCTCAGCGAGACCAGCACGCCGGGGCTCATGCAGCGGCCCCCCGGCACGACGGTCAACGACGTCCTGCTCGCCGCCTTGCACGTCACCGTGCAGGTATGGAACTCCAAACACGGCACCCCAACTGGCCGGATCGGGGTCCAGATGCCGGTCAATGTCCGCCCCACCGACCGCGCGTGGGACGTCGTCAGCAACCTCACGTCGATGGTGAGCGTTTCCACCGCGCCAGATGACCGAGTAGACCTGACAACCGCGACTGCTGCGGTGGCCGAGCAGACCTCGGAGATTCGCCGGAACAACCGTGCCTTTGGCTTGCATGACGTTCTTGACGTCACCAAGAAAGCGCCCTTGGTTGTCAAGTGCGCGGTGCCAAAGCTGATACACCTGACCGGTGATCGGTTCGTCGACACCGCGATGCTGTCGAATCTGGGCCGCATCCCCGAGCCACCCACCTTCACGAACAGGGATGACTCTGAGCCGCCCGAGCTTTGGTTCTCCCCACCGTGCGACCCCGCCTGCAGCGTCGCCATCGGAATCGCCACCATCGAAAAGCGGCTTACACTGGTCAACCGGTACCGCTACGACCAGTTCGACGCCGATGCCGCGGAGGAATTCACCGATCTCCTGATAGCCCAGGCCTCCTCCTAGCCTCCGATCGGTCGGTCAGCCGTGCGCGGGAACCCTCCGCGCTGGTTAGATTCAGTGCCGGAAGGCGCAGCCGGTCACACGCCCGAATTGCGAACACCATGATCACTGGTTGTGTGCCTTCAGCGACAAGGCTTGTAGCCGAACGCACACAAATCGTGATCATGTCCGCCAGCCACTGCGAACTACGGTCCGAATGTGAGCGTGAGACCTGTCGTCTGCCAGCTCGCTTGACAGCTACGTCTGGCCCGCACAATGTGACCACATGCGCGAGGCCTTCGCTCACGTCGCCGTGCTTGACATGGACCTGGATGCCGACACGCGGGCACCCGGCGCTGCGATCACGGTAGCGTTGTGCGGGCACTGGAAGCACGAGCCGCCCTGCCCGGTGGCGCCGCACCATAACCATGCCGATTGGGTCAACGGCGAAGTGCGACTGTGGACGCTGTTTGTCGCCGAGCCGCACGCGGAGCCCGAGGTTCGTCGACGCATCCAGGCAGCCTTGTTGAGCGGCCAGCTCCGCGGCACGCACGATGCGACAACCCGGTGGCAGCTGCTCAGCAGCGAGCCCAGCGCGGTCTCTGCCCGGGAAAAGGCCCATGCCTACCGCCTCGCCCAGAGCTGAGCAGTTTCGCCAAGCGGGAGGACCGTTCGTCGCCCAAGATTGCTGTGCTTGCTGACCGGGACGTCCTAGCGGTGCGTGTGGATGCCAGGATGGTCGGGTGTCAAGCGTGATGTGGATCTCCGTCGCCATTGCGGTGGTGTTGTTGATCGCGTTGGCCGTGGGTCTGCTGTTGGCCCGCCGCCGGCGGATCAGCATCACTGACGACAAGCCGGAAGAAGAGCTGGAAGCGCCACCGGCCACTCGCGGCTACCAGGCCGGGGGGCCGATCAGCTTCTCTTCCGGCGGTGGTGGTCCACCGGCCCCGGCCCCGCCCAAGCCGCCCGCGCAAGCGCCACCGAAGCTGGTGCCTGCGCAGCCGGC
>JBGSWT010000798.1:0-4406 GCA_041751815.1 Pseudonocardiaceae bacterium | reverse complement strand
TCACAGTCACCACACGAGTCGCCATGACCCACCCCCAGGCAGCGGTCAACACAACCCAACCAGCCTGGCCCCACCCCTACCGCGACGTCACCCACCAACCCAGCCACCACCTCGGCGGTCCGAGGCGCAGCCTCCTTAGTTGGCTGGGCGGCGCCCGACGATCATTCTGATCGGCACCCCCGGCGCAGCGGGGAGGACTCGGATGCTCTTGTAGCCCGTTGCTCCTAGCATCTCGGCGGCATGGTGGGGGAACAGGCGCCCGCTGCCGAACAGAAGGCTCACGAGCCGAAGGACCGCGGGCTGGAGCCCTTCTCCCTCGGCCGCGAGTGAGCCCAGAACGGCCCAGCCGCCGGGGCGCAGCGCGGCGCGTACCCGGTGGAGTCCCCGGGCCGCAACGTCGGCGGGCAGGAACATGACCGGAACCCAGGCCAGGTCATAACAGTTCTCGTCGGTCAGGTTTTGCACCAGCTCCGGGCGCAGATCGACGCGGCCCACGAGGGCCGCCTCGGCGACGTTGCGTCGGGCAAGCGTGAGTGCCGTATCGAAGGGGTCGATGCCGACGACTTGCAGGCTCGGGAACTGACGGCACATCGCAATGGCAAGACGTCCGACCCCCGTCCCCACGTCGAGGAAACTCGCGGTGGGAGCTGCCAGTGCCTCGGAAAGGCCCTCCAGCGCGGGAAAAAGCCGCTCGGCCCATACGGGTACCGGCTCCACCGAGCGCACTCCCCACGCCTCGAGCAGCGCTGGATCCGGATAGCGCCACCCTTGCGCTGACGCACCACCGGCCCGGAAACGCTCGACGAGCTCTGCCGCCTGCAAGTGGGTAGCACGGAGGTCCGCGCAGACGATCTCTTTCCGCTGGCCGCTGGTGTAGGCCGACATGCCGGGCGCACAGACAAAGGCGTCTCCGGTGGCCCGTACCAGGTCGAGCGCAGCGAGCACCTCGAGAACGGCCCCCACCAGGGCAGATGACGTTCCGGTCCGTTCGCTGATCTGGGCAGGGGTTTGCGGGGTAGCGAGTTCGTCGAGTATCCCACCCTCAAGGGCACCTGCGAGTGCGGAGAAGGCCCACACAGACGCGCCCAACTCGAGGATCCTTTGACGCTCATGGGCGCCCGGAATAACGATCTCCGCTTCGCCTACTCCGCCGGAGGGCTGCGGATCCGGGCGATGGCCGGCTTGCGTCCCGTGCTCTGCGTCCATGGTTTCCCATTCTGATCGGCCCAAGGCGCTGAGTTAATGAGCCTCGGTCACCGCGTGGAGGTGCCTCGACTCCCGCGAGGCGCCTCCACGAAATCGGTCTTAAATCCTCGCCTCGTTACGCCGGCGCCGGGGCGGGCGCCACGCCCAGCTGTTCGAGTAGCTCCAAGCGGTCGAAAAGAAGTCGCGCTGAGACGATCACGCCTCGCTCGACCTCAAAGTGTTCTGAGTACGGGAGGTCCACGCGTTTGCCCGTGGGAGGAATGTCTCCGCCAGGAGTGTGGAACGTTCCCTGATGCGTTCCTTCAGTTCTGCCCTGCATAACGACGGTCGAACCATCCTCAGCAACGCACGTGGCGGTCAGCTCGATGTCGGGAAATGCATCCCACAGCGCAGAGTTGAACGCGTCCACCTCATCGGGTCCTCGAAGCAGACCACCGGGAATCGCCCACTCGATGTCAGGGCTCAACAAGGTCCGGAACTCCTTGGCATCCTGAGCGTTGAACGTTGCGATCTTTCTGAGCATCAGGTCCGCTGCCTGTCCCATCTGTGGCTCCTTTCGTGTGCCGACAGCCGGGATTGTCTGTGCCCGCAGCATCGGCGAGCTGTCAGCTACGTGACATCGGCGCTGTCAACTTGCCGACACCTTTGCGGGTTTGACGGGCGCGGCCGGACCGGATCGCGTCAGGTCCGCCACTCGACGGGGACGTGCGGATCGGGCTGGTACGAGCAGAAGTAGCCGGTTCTGACCGTGGCCGCCAGGTGCGCCCCCAGCACTGGGTGTGCGTGGTCGATCCGCTTCAGGCATGCACGCAGCGACTTGCTGACGTTCGAGCGCGCCCGCTCTGCTGGCGAGTTGGCCCCTGCCGCGAGGTCGAGAACGTGAAGCTGTTGGCCGGGGGCGGCCAGCAACCTCCGCAAGTAGCGCAGGCCCTTGGTATCCTGCAGGCGAATGACGACCTGCTCGAAGCCAATAGTCCAGTATTCCCCCTCGCACCGGAACACGGCGGCGGAGTCGTCGGCGAACGAGTCGAGCTGCAATGCAGTCCGGACGGCGTCCTGGGGCAAGCCAGCCCGGGCAGCGATGACCTCGTCGTAGAGCTGGTTCATCCCGAGCTCCTGGGCCGTCTTCAGCGCGTCTGCGAGCAGCTGCGTCGCTCGCTGACGGTCCAAGGTCGCGCCCCGGCGGGCGAGCATGGCACCGTAGGCGCCCTTGGTCAGGGCGAGGTAGGGCCGGGAGCCGATCCTCTCCGCGGCCTCGAGGGCCACCTCGAAGTGACCGGCGGCAGCATCGAAGCGCGACAGGGCCGTAGCGAGCAGTCCGAGGTAGTACGCCACGGGTCCAAGCGGGGCGACGGCGTCGCGCCCCGCCAAGACCCAGCGGCGTTCGTATGGACGAACGAGGTCGTACAGGGCCGCCCCCTCGTGGGGGACTCCGGCGTGGGCAGCAAGCAACGTGATCGCGACCCCAGCCATGGACAGCCAGAATGGGGGAGGGATCCGGTCTCGAGCACGCCAGATCAAGGGGAAGGCGTCTTTGATGCCAGCTCGGTCCCCGGCGAGGCAGAGGAAAGCCAGGTTCACCAGCCTCGCGAGTTCGAGGGGATGTTCGCGTGCCGCGGGCTCGAAATATGCGGCGGTCTCCTGCGGCCGCCCCTGCAAGGCCCGCAACACCGCCATCTGAACGTGGTGCGAGATCCGCACGTTCACGTCCCCGACCTGCTCCCCGAGCTCAAGCGAGCGCGCAGCGAGGGCCTCGGCGGCGGCGAACTCGCCGCGCAACATCGCCTGCGTCGCGCGGAACATGAACGCGTGGGCGATGAAGTGCGGGTACCCGACCCGCCGTGCCAGCGCCTCGTGCGCTTCGATCTCGCGATCGGCCCCCGGTACGTCGCCCATCTCGAACAGGTCTGCCAGATTCCAGACGTGTCCGGTTATCTCCAGAGAGAAGTCGCCGGCTTGCTGCGCGAGCTCGATGATCTCGGCCGACAGGCTCACGCGCTCCTCGACGTTGTCCGGACCCCACACCGCAAGGTGACGGGCGTGCAAGGCGTAGGCGAGGGTCGGGCCGTCCCCCAGGCGGCGGGCTAACTCCACGGACGCTCGGCTCAACGCGTCCCTCCGGGCCAGCGAGTCGAACGGCGAGAGGTACAGGGCGGCGGCCAGCCGGGCCAGCACGCGGACCTTGAGCAGCGTGTCCTGTTCACCTAGCGCCGTGAGGGCCTCATCGAGGAGTTCTACTTTGACCGGGTCGAAGGACCAGGCCTCCATGTATGCCCCCCCGTACCCGACCTCGCCCACCCGTAGCGCTGCTTCGGCCAGCCGATGAGGATCCTTGAACTGCCGAGCGAGGAAGGTGGCGGACTGAAACGTCGCGCTCGCCTCGGAGACGTGTCCTGCCCACCACTGGGCATCGCCCAGGGCAAGGAGCAAGCCGAAGCGCTTCACAGCGGCGGCCGGGTCGATCGCCGCCGCCCGTTCCAGGGCCGTACGCAGATTCGGCAGCTCGGTGGCGAGCCGGTGCAGCACAGGGTCGTCTCGCCCGGCGCTGAGTACCTCCGGTTCGGCGCGCTCGGCCAATCCGACGTAGTAGGCGAGGTGGCGCTTGCCCACCGCATCGAGTTCACCAGCTTCGGCCAGCCGCGCGGCGGCATACTGGCGAACGGTCTCCAGCAGCCCGTAACGCACCTCGGCGTCCTGTTCTGCGGTGGTGACCAGGCACTGGTCAACCAGGCCGGTCAACAGGTCGAGTACGGCATAGCAGTCGATGCCCTCGCCGCTGCACACGTCCTCGGCGGCGTCCAACGTCCACCCGCTCGTGAACATGGACAGGCGCCGCAGCAGCGCCCGCTCATCCTCGCTAAGCAGCTCATAGCTCCAGTCGATGGAGGCCTGCAGGGTCTGCTGGCGCGGCATCGCCGTGCGGCTGCCGCCGGTGAGCAGGTCGAACCGGTCGCCGAGACGGTGGGCGATCTGCTCGGGTGTCAGCATCCGCACCCTCGCGGCGGCCAACTCGATAGCGAAGGGAATGCCGTCGAGCTCCTGACAGATCTGCGCGATGACGGGCGCGTTGGCCTCGGTGATCCTGAAATCGGGGTAGACCTGTGTGGCGCGGGCGAGGAATAGGCGCACCGCGTCCGACTCTCGCAGCACCTCGACCGGCTCGCGCTGGACATCGGCGGGCAGCGACATCGAGGGCACCC
>JBGSWT010000797.1:0-3329 GCA_041751815.1 Pseudonocardiaceae bacterium | reverse complement strand
AACTCGACGCCGCCGCGGCCGCCCTGCGCGCGGCGCTGCGGACGGCGGGGCACGGCGATCGGGTACCCAGCTGAGGCTGCGGTACCCAGAGGTGGTGTCAGTGATTACCGTGGTAGCGCATCGGGGTGATCCTGCCGGCATTGCGGTCAACCTCATCAGCAAGTGGGCCTGGTGCGTCACTACTGGATCACCACCAAGCTGCCGATCGCGATTGCGATCATCACCGGTGCCTTCGGGTTCATCCACCGCCCCTACGCTGCACCGGAAGTCATCGAGCGCGGTGACTACACCGGTCCGTCTGATCGCTTCGCCCTCGCCAAGGTCGCGTGTGCTGTGCTGCTCGGTCATACGCCACCGGCTGGCCCGGACTCCCCGCGACTGCGTACCAAGCTTCGTGCGGTAGAGGTGCTCGACCGCCGATCGGAGATCCTCGACCACTTGATGACGATGCTGGCCCCGTTCCCGGGGAACCGGCCGGCGCCGGCCACTCCGTGGCTCGTCGAGCTCATCGACATGCTGGTCAAAGGTGGGCTGCCGACCCGCAGCCAGATTGAGCAGATCCGGCATGAGATCGAGAACAGCGCCGCACGCACCGCCGAGTAGCTATCGGAGTGATCGCAGCGACGGTGGTCGCGGCGCTGGCCACGACGTTCGTCGCGGTCCCCGCGATCTGGCCTGATCCTTGCCGCCCAGCTGGTGGATACAGCTCTCCACGTAATGGGGTCTTGAAGTTCGGTGCCATCTTCCCCCAATCCGGCACTCTGGCGTCCCAAGGCCCGCAGCTGTTCGCCGCGACCGACCTCGCCCTGCAAGACGTCGCCCGCGCCGGCGGTGTTCCCGGGATGGAGCTCGACCCATTCACGCCCGCGGTGCAGCGCGACGAGGGCGAGCCCGGATCGGGTACGGCCTGCGAATCGGCCGCGAACCTGCTCACCGCGGGAGTCGATGTCATCATGGGTCCCGCCGCGTCCGGTAACTCGCTCGCCATCATCGATCAAGTCACGCAGGCAGACCGCGTCCTCGTCTCACCTGCGAGCACATCGCCAGAGCTTTCGGGGGCCGCAGACCTCGGTCGCTCCTTCCGAACGGTCCCGTCCGACGTGCTGCAAGGCCGCGTGCTCGGCGACCTTGTCGCGACTGAGGGCGGCTCCAGGGTTGCCGTCATCGCCCGCGACGACGCCTACGGTCGCGGCCTACAAGAACAAGTGGTTCGCGAGCTAGCAGGTAAGGGGCTGACCGATGTGCGGTCGCTCACCTACCATCCCGAGGACAACCGCGACACGATCGATTTCTCTCCCGCGCTGGCAGGGCTACGCAGCCAAAACCCAAATGCCGTCGTCCTCATCGGCTTCGACGAGGTCGCCCCGCTCCTGCAACAGATGATCGCTGAGGGGTACGGACCGAGTGCTCGCAAGCTCTACGGCACCGACGGGTTCCTGCGGAAAAGCTTCCCCGGCCAAGTAGTTGCCGGGGAGCCCGGCATGATCGCAGGGTTGCGCGGCACGACACCGCTACTCGCCCCCGAATTGCAGACTCGACTCGACGCGTTCCGACCCGGATTGCAGGACTTCACGTACACATCTCAGGCCTACGATGCAGTTATCGTCACCGCTCTGGCCGCCGCTGCCGCCGGCACCGACGATCCGGAAGTTTTCGCCCGCGGGATGAACGATGTGACCCGCGAAGGCCAGAAATGCGATAGCTACGCGGCCTGCATCGAGATCCTGCGTCAGGATCGGACAACCGACATCGACTACGACGGTGAATCCGGCCCTCTGGAGTTCACCAGCAGCGGCGAACCGTGCCAGGGCATCTACTCAGTGGTCAAGTACGATGATCAAGGAAACTTGGGTGAGTACCGACGAGGAACAGGCACGAACCTGTGTACCGGGCTGTGGCCGTGAATCCACGATCGGCCGCGCGTTAATCTTATGGAGCCACCTGGTCGGCGCGCCTCAACGTCCACGTCGCCCCTCCGGTTGAGGAACCCGGTGTTTAACCCCGCGCACCAAGGCCGCCACCTCGTCGTCGGTGATGGTGCGCACGTCGATCTCCATGGGGCTCAGCCTCGCGAATTCTGGGTCGACTAGTTGCGTCGGTCAGCCTGGGTCAGCGGGCGGAAACGACGCAGCCGCAGGCTGTTGGACACCACGAACACCGAGGAGAAGGCCATCGCCGCTCCGGCGATCATGGGGTTGAGCAGCCCGGCAGCGGCCAGCGGAAGCGCGGCGACGTTGTAGCCGAATGCCCAGAACAGATTCCCCTTGATGGTGCGCAGGGTGCGTCTGGACAGCCGGATCGCATCGGCGACCACCCGTAGGTCGCCGCGGACGAGCGTGAGATCGCTGGCTTCGATCGCGGCGTCGGTGCCGGTACCCATGGCCAACCCCAGGTCGGCCTGGGCCAGCGCGGCGGCGTCGTTGACCCCATCGCCGACCATCGCCACGACACGGCCCTCCCGCTGCAGCCGGCGCACCTGCTCGACCTTCCCCTCGGGCAGCACCCCGGCGATCACCGTGCCTATCCCGACCTCGGCGGCCACGGAGCGGGCGACGGTCTCGTTGTCACCAGTGATCAACACCGGGGTCAGCCCCAACTCGCGTAACCGACGCACCGCCTCGGCGCTGCTGGGCTTGACCGTGTCGGCGACCGCGAGCAGGCCCCGCACCTGACCGTCCCAGGCCACCGCGACGACCGTGCAGCCATCTCGCTCGGCCTGCACCGATGCTGCCGCCAGCGGGGAAGGCATCGGCAGTAACCAGTGCTCGGTCAACCAGACCGGCCGGCCTACCAGCACCGCGGCACTGTCCACTACTCCCTGCGCGCCCAGCCCCTGCGACGAGTGGAAATCACTCACCACCGGCAGCTCGCCCAGCCGCTCTCGGCCGCCGGCGGCGATCGCGGTGGCGACAGGATGCTCGGAGGCGTCCTCCACGGCAGCCGCCCGGCGTAGCACCTCGTCGGCGTCTTCGCCGGCCGCGGAAAGCACGTCGACCAGGTTCATCGTGCCGGTGGTGATGGTGCCGGTCTTGTCCAGCAGCACGGTGTCCACCCGCCGGGTGGACTCCAGCACCTCGGGTCCCTTGATCAGGATACCCAGCTGAGCACCACGACCCGTACCGACCAGCTGTGCAGTAGGGGTGGCCAGCCCGAGGGCGCACGGGCAGGCGATGATCAGCACGGCGATCGCCGCGGTGCAGGCGGCCGCGGTCGGGGCGCCGGTGACCAGCCAGAGGTCGAGGGTGGTCAGGGCGAGCACGAGCACGACCGGCACGAATACCGTCGAGACCCGATCGGCCAACCGCTGTACCCGGGCCTTGCCGTTCTGC
>JBGSWT010000796.1:0-2021 GCA_041751815.1 Pseudonocardiaceae bacterium | reverse complement strand
CCGCCCACCGCGTGCCCTGCGAGCCGTCGCGCACCGCTGCGCCTGCGGGCTGCCCAGCGTGGTTCAGACCCATCCCCGGCTCGAGGACGGCACCCCGTTCCCCACGCTCTACTACCTGACCTGTCGCCGGTTGGCCGGCTTGGTGAGCCGCAGCGAGGCCAGTGGGGTGATGCGGGAGATGACCGATCGGCTCGCTGCGGATCCCGATCTCGCCGCGGCGTACCGGGTGGCGCACGAGTCCTACCTGGCCGAGCGGGACGCGGTGGAACCGCTCGGGACGCGGGTCAGCGCCGGTGGGATGCCGGAGCGGGTCAAATGCCTGCACGTCCATGTCGCACATGCGCTGGCCCGCGGGCCCGACGTGAACCCGTTCGGCGATGAGGTGCTCGACCAGATCGGTCCCTGGTGGACCCCCGGCCCCTGCGCCTAGCTTCCCCCTCCTCCTTCCGGCGTGTCGCGCTCAGCTGCCCCGCGTGTCAGGCCCGCACGCCCGGTGTGTCGTGATCCGGTGTCCACATACCAGCGCACGGGTACCGATGAACCCCCACTACGGTTGAGCTCGTCACTGCGAACCTCGGAGGTGGGCATGGCCAGGGTGGCCGCGATCGACTGCGGGACCAACTCGATCCGCCTGCTCATCGCGGACCTGGTCGAGGGAAAGCTGCGCGACGTGCACCGTGAGATGCGCATTGTCCGGCTTGGTCAGGACGTTGACGCCACTGGCCGACTGGCTCCGGACGCCCTTGAGCGCACCCGCCTCGCGCTGGCCGACTACGCAGCCATTGCCCGGCGCGCCAGTGCAGAGCGGATCCGGATGGTGGCCACGTCGGCGACCCGTGACGCCGCCAACCGGGAGGACTTCTTCACGATGGTCCGCCACACGCTCGGTACCGATGCCGAGGTGATCACCGGGGATGAGGAGGCCCGGCTGTCGTTCACCGGCGCGGTCGGCGGCTTGGATCCCGGTGATGGGCCATTCGTGGTTGTTGATGTCGGTGGTGGGTCCACAGAGGTGGTGTTGGGGGACTGGGACGGGTCGAGAGCCCACGTGACAGCGGCGCGGTCGGTGAACGTGGGCTGCGTGCGGATCACCGAGCGGCACCTGCGCTCTGACCCCCCGACCCCGGATGAGGTCAGCGCTGCCGAGCAGTTCGCGGTGCAGACGCTGCAGGAGGCTTTCGCCGACGTGCCGGTGGAGAAGGCTCGCACCTGGGTCGGGGTGGCGGGCACCATCACCACCCTGTCCGCCGTCGCGCAGCAGCTACCCGCCTACGATCCCGAGCACACCCACCTGTCCCGGCTATCGTCGGAGCAGCTGTGTTGTACGACGAAGGCGCTACTGGCGTCGACGCGTCAGCAACGGACGGCAGATCCCGCCATCCACCCCGGTCGGGTGGACGTCATCGCCGGCGGTGCGCTCATCGTGCAAGTGCTCGCGGAGGAACTGCAAGCTCGTGCTGGCATCGGGGAACTGGTGGTCAGCGAGCACGACATCCTCGACGGCATCGCACTGGGCCTCGGCTGAGGGCGCGGCGTGCATGAGAGCGCGACACACCGTGCATGAGAGCCTGACACGCGGGGGGTTGGGCGCGTTGGATGACGCGGTGACCCGATGCCGGGCGTGTCCGCGCCTGGTTGCCTGGCGCGAGCAGGTCGCGGTGGAGAAACGTGCCGCGTTTCGCGACCAGACCTACTGGGGACGTCCAGTGCCCGGGTTCGGCCCAGCTGACGCCGCGCTGGCCATCGTCGGACTTGCGCCCGCCGCGCACGGTGGCAACCGGACCGGCCGGATATTCACCGGGGATCGCTCTGGCGATGTCCTCTACGCCGCACTGCATGCGGTCGGCTTGGCTAACCAGCCGAATGCCACCCACCGTGGTGACGGGCTGACGCTGCACCGCACCCGGATCACCGCCCCGGTCCACTGCGCGCCCCCGGCGAACAAGCCGACCCCCGCCGAGCGCGACGCCTGCCGGCCCTGGCTGGTCCAGGAGTTACAGCTGCTGCGCCCGACGCTGCGC
>JBGSWT010000795.1:0-1610 GCA_041751815.1 Pseudonocardiaceae bacterium | reverse complement strand
CGTCGGTTGCGGCCCGGGCGGAGCCGCCAGAGCCGCCGCCCGTCGCGGGGCGCGCGTGACCGGCGTGGATCCAGCACCCGTGATGCTCCGGCTCGCTCGGATCTTGACGCGCGACCGCTCCCGCATTACCTGGTCCGAGGGTGCCGCCGAAGACCTAAAGCTGCCGGACGAGTCAGCGACCGTGGTGTGGTCGCTGGCGACCGTGCACCACTGGAAAGATGTCACCGCAGGAATCGCTCAGGCACGGCGAGTGCTGGCTCCGGGAGGGCGGTTCCTGGCGATCGAGCGCCGGACCCGTCCCGGTGCCACCGGGCTCGCCAGTCATGGGTGGACCGATCAGCAGGCCGAGTCCTTCGCGGCTCAAGCTCGCGCCGCCGGCTTCGACGACGTGCGTATCGAACGACACCAGGGCGGCCGACGTGATTTCTTGGTGGTCCACGCCGTCCGACAACGAGTCAGCTGAGTAAGCTGCTGGCGAGCTGCCGGGCCACCTCGATGGGCCCGGGTTGATTGCCGTCGTTCAGGACGCTGAGCACGACCTGATCCGCACCGGCTGCACGGTGTTGACGAACCCGCGCCATTATCGCATCGGCGTCGCCCCAGACCACCAGCTCATCGACGAGGGGGTCGCTCAGGTCTGAGATATCGGTGCCGCTGAAGCCCATCCGCTCGAAGTTGGCGACGTACCCGCCGACCTCGGACAGGAACCGCAGTGGGCCGCGAGCGGTCTCGCGAGCGCGGGTGGGGTCGCTGTCCAGCACGAGCATCTGGTCAATGTTCAGGGTGGACTGTTCACCCAGAATGCGCCGCGCGGCGCTGGTGTAGGCAGGTGTCACCAGTAGGGCTATGGCGCCGGCGCAGCGGTCTCGGGCGAGCTCGAGCTTGCGGGGACCGAGCGCGGCCAGGACCCGCGCGTACGCGGGCACCGGCGGGTTGGCGTCGTCGAGCGCGTCGAGGTAGTCGTTCAACGCGCGCAGCGGCCGGGGTTTCTGCGGGCCGCCAAGACCGACGATGAACCGGCCCGGTGCGGTTGCTTGCAGGTCGGTGTACAGCTTCGTTACCGCGTTCTGCCCGTAGACGTCGACCGGAATAATGCCGGGCGCGACCGGAATCGTGGTGGTGGCTCCGATGATCTTCGAGATCCGGTCCAGGCTGTCGATCTGTCCGCCAGGTAGCCAGATGGTCGAGTACCCGAGCTCTTCCACCTCGGCTGCCTCGTCGAGATAGGTGTCGTCGGCCGAGACATTCAGCGCGATACCCACCGGGCCTACCTCGAGCTGACTCATCTGCACACCTGTCCTCGTCGTGACCTGCTTTCTGACGACGGTAGAACCTGAACCGAACTACAGGTCAAGCCTGAGACCGGCTCACCGGCGTCCGGCCGTGGATATGAGCCACGGATCGTCCAGATTCCCGCTGACGTGACAGGACTGTCGGCGACGGTGCTGATCGGATTGACTCGATACCTGGGTACGGGGTTCATGCTGGTGGGGTGAGAACGAGTGAGGTCGCCGCACGGGCCCAGGTCAATACCCAAACCCTGCGGTACTACGAACGTCGCGGTTTGCTTGCCGAACCTGCGCGGACTCGGTCCGGGTATCGGACCTACA
>JBGSWT010000794.1:0-1874 GCA_041751815.1 Pseudonocardiaceae bacterium | reverse complement strand
GAGGCGTCCGGCTCGGTCACCGCCTCCGGCGCGGTCTGGGGCAGCTGACCCGGCACAAGGCGCACAGTCCAGGCCCGCCCGGCGTCTGCGGCGTGGTAGAGCACCGTGCCGGACAACTCCGCGACGGCCCACGCATCAGCGTGTCCCACGATCAGCCGGGTCAGCACCTCATCCACCCCGTCCGCGGCGAAATCCGGGGGCACGGCCGAATCGATGCCCGCTGCGGACTGCGCATCGATCCGGTGCACCGTGACCTCGTGCGCCATCCGGCGGGACCAGAACGCCGCGGTCTTCGGCGCAGTCGGGGTGAAGTGCCAGACCGGGGTGGCGGGGTCGGTGGTCGTGAGCAGGCCGAGCAGGGTGGCCAACCGGTCGTCGAAACCGGCGAACACGTCGCCCGACGGCGGCTGCACCCGGATCGGCGGCGACTCCGGATCAGCGGCTTGGAGGACCCTGATGACCATGTCGAAGACCCGGCCGACGTGCTGCACCAGCCGTTGCGTGGTCCAGTCAGGGCAGGTCGGCACCAGGGTGTCCGCATCGACGGAAACAGCCGCAGCACGCAACAGGCCAGCTTCGACCGCGATCCTGGACTGGTACTCGATGAGCTCCACGGTTGGCCAGCCTAAGCCCCGGTGTCGCGCAACCACTGAAGTGTGAACCGGTGCTCGGCGTCCATCAGCTTGCCGATGTTGTCGGTGATGATCCTCTCCACCTTGCCGCCGATCAGCGGCAGTGGAACCTCGGCGGTGAGCTCCGCGCCGAGCACGCACCCGTCGGGGTCCGGCTCCAGGTGCATCGTCCCGGTGATCGTCCCCGGCGCCCCGTCGACCACTGCATACACGCTGCCGCCTGAGTTGGTCCAGGTCTCGGTACGGCGGATCGTCAAACCCCCGGAAAATGCAGAGCGGAGGAAGGACGGCAGCGCGTCGCCGGGCACAGCTTGGCGTAGCACGACGGTGATGCCGCGCTCGTCCTGCTCCCGTGACACCAGCTCGGCCCGTGAACCGCCTACCGCGCGCAACTTGCCGCGCAGATAGTCCGGATCGGTCAGCACCGCCTGGATCCGCTCCGGCGGCTCGGGGTAGCGGTGCCGCAGCTGCAATCGGCTGGCCATGGCGCGGAGGCTACCGTGGGCGCCCGCGTCGACCGAGTCGCGTTCTGGATGCAGACTGCACTAATCGGGCCCTGGATTACTGCAGTCCTGCATCCAGAACGCGGGCGGAGCGCATGGCGGAGTGCTGAGCACGGGGTTTGACCACGATGAGGTCTAGGTTCACGTGGGACGGGCGAGTTACGGCGAAGGCGATGACCTCGGCGACGTCGTTCGCGCTCAGCGGGGTCAGCCCGGCGTAAACGTCATCCGCTCGCTGCTGGTCGCCGCCGAAACGCACCACCGAGAACTCGGTCTCCACCATGCCGGGGGCGATCTCGATGAACCGCACCGGCTGCCCGAGGTGCTCACCGCGCAACGTGCGGTGCACCGCTGCTTGCGCGTGCTTGGCAGAGGTATAGCCCGAGCCGTTGTCGTAGACCTCCAGGGCGGCGATCGAGGTCACCGTGACCAGCGTGCCATCGCCGGAGTCGATCAACTTCGGCAGCAACGCCCTGGTCATCCGTAGCGTGCCGAGGACGTTGGCCTCCCACATCCAGCGCCAGTGGGCCTCATCGGCCGCCAGCACGGGCTCAAGCCCCTGAGCGCCGCCGGCGTTGTTCACCAGCACCCGCGCCGTGGGCACCGCCGCAGCGAAGGCGGCCACTGAGTCAGGATCGAGCACATCCAGCGGCAATGCGGTGCCGCCGATCAGCGGCAGTGGAACCTCGGCGGTGAGCTCCGCGCCGAGCACGCACCCGTCGGGGTCCGGCTCCAGGTG